>NZ_CP048286.1:3530000-3602500 GCF_010365285.1 Paenibacillus rhizovicinus | reverse complement strand
CAAGTCGAGCAGGGACGAAAGTCGGGCTTAGTGATCCGGTGGTACCGCATGGAAGGGCCATCGCTCAACGGATAAAAGCTACCCTGGGGATAACAGGCTTATCTCCCCCAAGAGTCCACATCGACGGGGAGGTTTGGCACCTCGATGTCGGCTCATCGCATCCTGGGGCTGAAGTAGGTCCCAAGGGTTGGGCTGTTCGCCCATTAAAGCGGTACGCGAGCTGGGTTCAGAACGTCGTGAGACAGTTCGGTCCCTATCTGTCGTGGGCGCAGGAAATTTGAGAGGAGCTGTCCTTAGTACGAGAGGACCGGGATGGACGCACCGCTGGTGTACCAGTTGTTCCGCCAGGAGCATCGCTGGGTAGCCAAGTGCGGACGGGATAAGCGCTGAAAGCATCTAAGCGTGAAGCCCCCCTCAAGATGAGATTTCCCAGTATGTAAGACCCCTTGAAGACGACGAGGTTGATAGGTTCGAGGTGGAAGCGCAGCAATGCGTGGAGCTGACGAATACTAATCGGTCGAGGGCTTATCCAAGAACATGCTCTTTAGCTAAGCTAAGCAAGAAACCTTCGCAAAGGTTCGTATCCAGTTTTCAGGGTGTAAGTGCTCTGAGTAAGCATAGCGCATTCCGACCAGGAAGACGCCCGTTTGGTGGCGATGGCGGAGGGGAACCACGCGTACCCATCCCGAACACGACCGTTAAGCCCTCCAGCGCCGATGGTACTTGGACCGCAGGGTCCTGGGAGAGTAGGACGTTGCCAAGCACGATGAACCGACTGCATAGATGCAGTCGGTTTTTTGTTGTTTATTTTGAATTGAAATGATATTTAGGCATAAAGAAAAGCCAGTTGACCGTCATCCATGCTGCGAGAGCATGTTAGCGATGATAGTAGCTGACTTCGTTAGCTGTTATTTTGAGGACACCGTCGCGTTTGGATTTCCGCAGCCATCTTATGGTGACGAGACGCGGAGCAAGGAACCAAATATGACACATCACGAGACTGATCATCGTTGCCTCGTTCGCCCAAGGGTAGATGACGCTGATGGCGCAAAGGCCCAACCAGAAGAGATGGCGATGTACGCGGCGGAACAATCCTAATTCAATATAAGCGACCGGTATATATCCGATCCAAATCCCAAGCACCCGCCAGCCCCAGCGCCTGTAATCGGGTTCATCGACGCGTATGAGCGTTAAGCGAATAATAAAGAAGTGTACGAATTGGCTGCATAGAATGCCGATCCCAAACGCTTTTACACCTTCAAGCCGGTACATGAGGATGAGGAAGGCCGCCAAGATGAGAATCGCGCACAGATAGCTGCGATATAACTCCTCGCGTACGAATATTTTCTTCTTCAACTGATATTGGTAGATCGTTGCTTGTTCTTGTTCAGCGAGCGTTCCTCGCATGTTGGTCAGCGCCTTTCCTGGTTCAAGTGAGAAACGTACGTATCAGGTCAGCGTTTCGCCTTGTAAACCATGTATCGGATTTTTGTGCCGGATTATGTAGACTTCCTATCCAAAGAAGTGCAAGCTCGCGGTCACCAATCTGGGCGTTTCAACATAGACTGTATTACTATTTGAAATGGGCTATGAAAGTCGTATAGGTTGCTAGACTTTGTGGCATACTAGAAGAAATGACCTATTTCTCTGTGAATGAGGTGAAGCGTAATGACGGAAGAGAATCCAGTCGGCGTATGCATCATATGTGGAATTGCGAAGCAGGAAGGTATACGAATCATTGATGGCTTTATTTGCGATACTTGCGAGATTGAGATGGTTCAGACGGAAGTGCAGGATGCGAAATATCCTTTTTTCATTCATCAGCTTAGACGCATCTGGCTTCAAAATAACGCATAATGACCCCTAACGGATGTTTCCCTGATCCTTGATTTTCTCGTTGCGATCCTGCAGCGGGGGAGTTTGGGATTATTTTGTTTACCGACGCGTGGAGGCTCGGTTTATGTCGACATCAGAATCCATTATGATGGTAGGATAGACAGCGATGAAACCGGAGGATTATTCAATGACAGCACAACCTCATAAACCATGGCATGCCCCATTGTTCGATACATTAGTCGCTTTGAAGGCTGCGTGTCCCGTTAGTTTTCATGTTCCGGGCCATAAATATGGTCAGTCTATTGCGAACCATAGCGATACTCCAATTGCAGCACTGCAATCCTTAACATCGGTGATGAATATCGATGTTACAGAGTTATCGGTGACTGACGATCTCCATGCGCCCTCAGGCGTCATTGAAGAGGCACAGTGCCTGGCAGCTGCTGCATTCGGGGCGGAACAAACGTTCTTCCTGGTAGGCGGCAGCACGGCCGGCAATCTGGCTATGCTTCTGGCGGTATGCGAACCAGATGATTTGATCATTGTCCAGCGCAATGCGCATAAGTCGGTTCTCAATGGATTGAAGCTGGCAGGGGCTAGGGCGGTATTCCTGATGCCGGAACGAGAGGCGGAGACAGGTCTCGATGTCGTGCCATCACTAGAGCTGGTGGAGCAGGCACTTCAGCAATACCCGGAAGCGAAGGCTATCTTCTTAACTAATCCTAGCTACTATGGACTACATGTGAATCTCGGTCCCTATGCTAACCTTATACACCGTTACGGTAAATTGCTGCTCGTTGACGAGGCTCACGGTGCTCATTACGGGCTGCATCCCGCATTCCCTCAATCGGCGATCCAAGCTGGTGCAGATGCGGTTGTCCAGTCTACGCATAAGACGCTTCAAGCACTTACCATGGGAGCTATGCTGCATCTGCAAGGTGAACGAATCAATCGTCAAGCTATTGTTGAAGCGCTGCGAATGATCCAAAGCTCCAGTCCCTCGTATCCCATCATGGCCTCGCTTGATATTACCCGGGCAATGATCGAAACGCGCGGACATGAGATGTTCGAGCGAGGATTAGAGGCCGCCGATGCTTTTAGAAGATGGGTAAACGAACAGGATGGATATCGTATTGCAGAGGCTGCAGCTGACGGGGTGAAGATCGATCCGCTTCGTATTTCACTTTGCGACGCTACAGGCAAATTAACGGGATTTGATTTGCAGAAGAAGCTGGAGGCGTTTGGCTGTTACACGGAGCTGGCTGACTCCACATACGCGGTGCTTATCTTCGGCATGGAGGCTTCAAGCACGGATGTAGATCGACTGCAGCAAGCTTTACTTGTCATCCAGAAGGAAGTAAGCGAAGAAGAGGCAATTCATGCGCGCTACTCGGGAACGCATCATTCGACCATGCAATCTCGACTATCGGCACCTGTAAAATTCAGCAGATTCGGCGTCAAGTCATCCAGCGGCAGAGGCATAGAACGAATTCGTCTGGAAGAGGCAGAGGGACGTTATTCGGCAGAAGCTGTAATTCCATACCCGCCAGGCATTCCCTTGCTTTATGAAGGGGAACTTATATCTTCCGAGGTCATAAGGGTTATTAAACAGCTTGTTGCCGATGGGGCGAGATGCCAGGGAGCCGTAGATCAAACGATGCGTACGATTGCCGTTTCCGCAGAACGGTAGCACGCATTTACGCGTTTGATTGGCTTTGATATGATAGGGGTATTAAAAGACAGAGGAGTACGGCTGTGGAAAAAGGGTTGTTTTTGACATTTGAGGGCGGAGAAGGCGCAGGCAAGACGACATTGATTGAAGGGCTCGCCCAAACACTCCGCAGTCAGGGCAGAGAGGTGCTGACCACAAGAGAACCAGGCGGCATTCCGATCGCGGAACAGATCCGCCGGATCGTGCTCGATAAGGGAAATACCGAGATGGATGCACGCACGGAGGCATTGCTCTATGCGGCCGCCCGGCGTCAGCATCTAACCGAGAAGGTGCTTCCTGCACTTGCTAGAGGGGAAGTCGTTATTTGCGACCGATTTATCGACAGCAGTTTGGCTTACCAAGGATACGCGAGAGGATTGGGCGTCGAAGAGGTAAGATCCATCAATGCGTTTGCGATAGGTGATCATATGCCGGCGTTAACGTTCTGGCTTGATGTCTCTCCAGAGATCGGTTTGGCTCGTATTCATGCGGGCGATGGCAGAGAAATCAATCGTCTTGACTTGGAAGGCCTGGCTTTCCACGTAGCGGTAAGGGAAGGATATCTGCGGCTCTTCGAGGCGGACCCCGATCGGATCGTCCGTATCAACGCGGAGCAGACACCAGAATTCGTTTTAAATGAGGTTCTTTCGATACTTAATGCGCGAATTTGAAGGATTTTTTACAATCCATGTCAAATAATATAGAGAGTCATTCTTGTTATGATGAGCGTCACCTGGGAAGTATAATGGGAGGGATTAGGATGAAATTAGTTATTGCGATTGTTCAAGATAAGGACAGCAATCGACTGTCGAATGCGCTCGTCAGAGAAGGCTTCCGAGCTACAAAACTCGCGAGTACGGGCGGGTTCCTGCGTGCGGGCAATACGACCTTCATCATCGGGATCGAAGATGAGCGTGTTCATGAAGTGTTGAATGTTATCCGTTCCAACTGTAAAGTTCGCGATCAGCTCGTTTCCCCCGTATCTCCAATGGGAAGCACGACCGATTCCTACATTCCATTCCCTGTTGAGGTACAGGTCGGCGGCGCGGCGGTATTCGTCATCCCTGTCGAACGATTCGAACATTTCTGATTGGGCGTGAGTAAACGATGAAAATCAATCCCGGCTGGCGTCCATTAGGTACCGATCGATCGCGTCCGGATGCGGGTGCAAGACCCGTTACGATCAAGAACTTCGCGGATGTCATGAACGTGCAGGACGAACAGCGGACGATCGAGCAGCTTCAGGAGAAGCTGAAGGATATTCATAATCAAGGCGAGCGCCTGGCACGCTCTATGACGGTTAGAGAATTAAAACTCTATCGTCAAATGGTGAAGCAATTTCTAGAGGATACCGTCAGACGAGGCGTCGGCATGAGAGAAACGCGCGGATTCGACCGTCGCGGCCGAACGAAGCGGTATAAGCTGTTGGACGAAATCGATGCTTCGCTTATCTTGATGGGCGAAGAGCTGCTGGACAGCGAAGAGGGACGGCTGAAACTCCTTCAATCGGTAGGCGATATTCGCGGCATGCTGATTAATTTATTTTTCTAATTGAAAGCGGCGAAAGCCGCTTCTTCTTCAAGTTATAGAAGAAATATTCGTAATGTTGAAAGATGGCGAAAGCCGACAGAAAGGATTTTTGAGCTATGAGCATTGCGCAGCTTGCCGGACAACCTAAGGCGAAACGCATCTTGCAGTATGCGCTGACTAGCGGCAAAGTGTCGCATGCCTATTTATTCAGCGGACCTGCGGGAAGCGGGCGCATGAAGATGGCCATGGCTTTTGCGAAGGCGTTGTTTTGTACAGAAGCAGGCGACGACGCATGCGGCCATTGCCTGGAATGCCGTAAATTCGAGCATGGCAATCAGCCTGATTTGCATATCGTCGAACCGGACGGCAGTTCCATCAAAATCGACCAAATTCGCGAGCTCCAGCGCGAGCTTGCTTATCGTAACATAGGCAGCGATCGTAAAATCTATATTATGCAGCGGGCGGAAACGATGACGCTTCAAGCAGGCAACAGCCTTCTGAAGTTTCTGGAAGAACCGGGATCGCCTATTGTGGCCATGCTGCTTACCGAGAACGGACAAGCGATGCTGCCGACGATTCGATCGCGCACGCAGCTCGTAACGTTCATGCCGCTTGCGCCGCAAGAGATGCTGCAGACGCTTGTTAATGAAGGCCTGCCTCAGCTGCCAGCCCGCGCTGCCGTTCACTTGGCCTCGGGTCTCGATGCATGCAGGGCGCTTATCCAGCAGAATGGGTTTGCAGAAATGAGAAACGTAGTGATACAATTGGGAAAGGACAGTCTGAACCGGTTCACCGCGGCGATGATGTCCTTGCAGCAGATCATGAAGACGGAGCTTGGTGAACAGCCGCAGCTTCTTTTGTCATTGTTGATGCTGTGGTATAAAGATATGATTCATTTTCAAGCCGGAAGACATGAGTCGCTCGTTTTTATAGATCAGCTTGATTGGATTGGCAAACAGGCATACGCGCGTCCGGCTGAGGGCTGGGTGGCATGCCTGGAATACACGCTGGAAGCGGGCAAACGCATACGCGCACACGTATCGGCGCAATTGGCGCTTGAGCAGCTGCTGATCCGCGTACAGGAGGGGTGAATAATTGTATACTGTCGTGGGTGTCCGCTTTAAGAAAGCGGGCAAGATCTATTACTTTGACCCCGTCGATTTCCAAGTGGACAAGGAACAATACGTCATTGTGGAAACGGCAAGAGGGATCGAGTATGGGAAAGTCGTGGTAGGACCGAAGCAGGTCGGTGAATCGGACGTGGTCCTTCCGCTGAAGAAGGTCATTCGCATTGCGGGAGACAACGATGCAAGAATCGTCGACGAGAACAAATCGGCGGCTCGTAACGCGTTTGCGACTTGTTTGGAGAAAATTCGCGACCATCAGCTGAAGATGAAGCTGGTCGATGTCGAATTTACGTTTGACCGCAATAAAATCATTTTCTATTTTACGGCCGAAGGACGCGTCGATTTCCGCGAGCTGGTCAAAGATTTGGCAAGCGTCTTCCGTACCCGGATCGAGCTTAGACAAATCGGCGTCCGTGACGAAGCGAAGATGCTGGGCGGCATCGGTCCTTGCGGACGCGTACTTTGCTGCTCGACATGGCTTGGCGACTTCGAACCGGTGTCCATTAAGATGGCGAAAGATCAGAATTTGTCGCTTAATCCAACGAAGATTTCCGGATTATGCGGACGTCTGATGTGCTGCCTCAAATACGAACACGACAATTATGAAAGCGTTCGTGAGGAACTGCCGGCCATTGGCAAAGTCGTTGTCACCTCGTATGGGGAAGGCAAAGTAACGGGTATCAATGCGGGTTCGAAGTCAGTGTATGTGCAATTATTCGATGTCGGCGGCAAACCGAAAGAATTACCGCTTGATGATGTCGTCGTAAAGTAAGGCCAACCGGCCATGTGAAATCCGAAGCTGTATAGCCTTGGGGTGGAAACTTGAAAAAAGACATTTTTAGCGAAATTAGCAATTTGGAAGCGCATATGGGCAGCTTGTACACGGAGCTTGGTTCCATGAAGCAGAAAATCAAGGCGCTGCTTGAAGAAAACAACCGGCTTAGCATAGAAAACGGACAGCTGCGCAAAGTATTAAAGCGGGAAACGGCAGCTTACACGCCGAAACCGGAGCCAATCATCGTCGATGAGACGGTAGATGAGGCCGAACCGCACGAGGAACAGGTATTGACGGGCGATCCTTCGGCAATCGGTCAAGGCTATGACAACTTGGCACGACTTTATCATGAAGGTTTTCATATTTGTAACCTGTATTATGGGCATTTGCGTACGGAAGGCGATTGCTTGTTCTGCCTTTCGTTTCTCAATAAAGATTAATAGGAAGCATCTTCGCGGCCGACAAACGGCGCGGTTAGTTTACAAGACCCTCTAACACAGGGTCTTGTTTGCATATTAAAGATGAATGAAGTAAGGAGCAGGGATACGTGGTTAAAGAAGTGGTATTGGCCGATGGCGAAAGACTCGATGATTTATTGACGCATCAATTACATATTATTCAAAGCCGGGAGGTTTTCAGCTTCTCGATGGACGCCGTGCTGCTGGCTCGTTTCGCTGCTGTACCGCCGCGCGGCAAGATCTTGGATCTGTGCAGCGGCAATGGCGTGATCCCGCTGCTGTTGACGACGCGTACGAAGGCGACGATCGATGCCGTGGAAATCCAGCCGCGGCTCGCGGATATGGCGCGCAGAAGCATTGCCGCGAACGGATTGGAAGACCGTATCACGGTATACGAAGGGGACTTGCGAGAGTTTCACAAGAAGAATGGGCATGGTATGTACGATGTTGTCACGGTGAACCCTCCATATATGCCAGCCGGTACGGGGGATCAGAACGAGAACGAGCATTTTGCCATGGCTCGCCATGAACGCAATGGGACATTAGACGATATTGTCGCAGCTTGCGCAAAGCTTGTCCGAACGGGCGGCCGGGTTGCAATGGTTCATCGTCCTTCCAGGCTTATTGAAATTATGGAGACGATGCGCAGGTGGAAGCTGGAACCGAAGCGGATGCGATTCGTTCATCCGAGCGCGGAGGCCGAGTCCAATATGGTATTGATTGAAGCGGTCCGGGATGCTAAGCCGGAATTAAGGATGCTTCCACCGCTGATCGTATACAATGAGCAGCGGCAATATAATGAAGAACTGATGCGTATTTACTACGGAGATCACGCAGTCGATGCTGCGGCGAAGGAGACGGGCAAATGATCGTGCAGCACAGCTTTCAAACAACCGGAAAGTCCGGGAGCCAAACCGCCGGAACGTTATATTTAGTAGGAACACCGATCGGTAATCTGGAGGATATGACGTTCCGGGCGATACGTATCTTGAAGGAAGTCGATATGATCGCCGCGGAGGATACGAGACAGACCCGGAAGCTGCTGGCCCACTTTGAAATCAATGCTCGGCTTGTCAGTTATCATGAGCATAATAAGGATGCAAGCGGGCCGGAGCTGATTCGATTACTGGAGTCCGGTCAGTCTATTGCGCTCGTAAGCGATGCGGGACTGCCGGCGATTTCGGATCCGGGGGCGGACTTGGCAGCCGCGGCAGCAGAGCGGGGGCTGGCCGTCGTGCCGATTCCGGGCGCGAATGCGGCATTATCGGCGCTCATCGTCTCCGGCCTGCCGACGGAGCGGTTTCTCTTCGCGGGTTTCCCGCCGCGCGATCGCAAGCCGCTTACCGCTTGGTTGAATAAGCTGCAGCGGCAGGAAGAGACCCTGATCTGCTATGAGTCGCCGCATCGCATTGCCAAGACGCTGCCCGTGATGCTGGAATTATGGGGAGATAGGAGAATCGCGATGGTCCGCGAGCTGACCAAACGGCATGAAGAAATCGTCCGCGGTACAATCACGGAGTGCATGGCTTGGTTAGAGGAGCATCCACCCATTGGCGAGTACTGCCTGGTTATTGCAGGGATCAGCGCCCTTGAAGCAGCAGCTGCGCAGCAGGAAGAGGGTTCATGGTGGACTTCGCTCAGCGTGGAAGAGCATGTGGCTCATTATGAGGCGCAAAACGATGACCGTAAGGACGCGATTAAAAGGACGGCCGTAGATCGAGGGCTTCAGAAGCGGGATGTTTATAATGAAGTCATGAAGAAATAAAAAAAGACCCCCCTGGCCATATTGGCCCAGGGAGGCATCAAGGAGTATGAAAAAGGTTAGAATTAACAAATTGGATAATATCATTATAACCTATAAAATTCGTTTTGTCTCTTATTTTGTAATAGGAGTTGGCATTTCCGTCAAACAAACATTGCAGACGATTTTTCCTTTAAAATAAGCGACGTTTTCGGCGTTTCCGCAGAAGATACAAGCAGGCTCGTATTTCTTCAGCATGATCCGTTCGCCGTCTACGTAAATTTCCAGTGCATCCTTCTCTCCGATGCCCAACGTGCGGCGCAATTCAATTGGAATAACGACGCGACCGAGCTCATCAACTTTGCGAACGATACCAGTAGATTTCATCATAACTATCATTCCCCTTTCATATTGTTCAGTCGCCACGATTCGACAAAATTCTATCAATTTATGTCTTAATAATACCAACGTTTCCCATAATAGTCAACACGCTCTCCATGGCGAACAAGAGCAGTAACAGCCACAATTTCTCTACAGTAAAGCATTCAAATATACTTAATATAGTACAACAACGCCGTACATATTGGAAATAGAAATGTGACACAATTCGACAATTGTTCGACAATTATGTCGAAATAACGAACGATGGGAGAGTGTGTAAAATGGCTGATGGACAATCCAAGGAACGTCTTCCCGAAGAAAAAGTATTCAAGGATCCGGTTCACAAATACATTTATGTGCAAGATCAGTTGATCTGGGATTTAATCAATACGCGTGAATTCCAACGCTTGCGCCGTATCCGGCAATTGGGAACTTCGTATCTGACTTTTCACGGAGCCGAGCACAGCCGATTCTCTCATTCTCTCGGCGTTTACGAAATAACCCGAAAAATTATTTCCCAATTCGAGCGAAGCGGTTACGCCGGCTGGCCGAAAGAAGAAAAGCTCGTCGCCCTATGCGCCTCGCTGCTTCATGATATCGGACATGGCCCGTTCTCCCATTCTATTGAAGACGTGTTTGACGCGCACCATGAATCTTGGACCTGCCGTATTCTACTCGAAGATACCGAGATCAATCAAGTCCTTCGTCAATTCGATCCTTCGTACCCCGAACGGGTCGCTGCGGTGATCTGCAAAACCTATCATGAACCGATCGTAGTCTCCTTAGTATCGAGTCAAATGGATGCGGACCGCATGGATTATTTGCTTCGGGATGCTTATTTCACGGGGGTTAATTACGGTACCTTTGATTTGGAGCGGATATTGCGGGTTCTAAGGCCGCATCAGGGACGGATCGTCGTCAAGGAAAGCGGGATGCACGCCGTCGAGGACTATCTCATGTCTCGTTATCAAATGTATTGGCAGGTTTATTTTCACCCGGTGACGCGAAGCTCGGAAATTATCCTCAGGCAAATATTTCGCAGGGCCAAGGAACTTCACGGGGGTGGCTATACCTTCAAATGGATGATGTCACCGCTCGAGAAGCTGATTTCCGGGACAATCGATATTAGAGATTACCTGGCGCTTGACGAAGCGCTTGTTCAGACCGCCTTCTCCGCATGGGCAAACGAAGCGGACGCCGTGCTGTCTGACTTATGCCATCGCTTCTTAGACCGCAGGCTCTACAAGTACATTACGATGGATCAGCCGGACGAGAAGCTGTGGCAGGAAATCCGAAACCAGTTCAGCGCCATTGGCCTCCATCCGGAATATCACCTGGAAATTGACTTTCCGTATGACATGCCCTACCATGTTTATCGTCCGGGCTCGACGAAGCGTGCGGATAAAGAAGAAAAACCGCCGATTCTGCTGCTGTCGGGAGAGGACCATTTGTCGGAAATCTCTCGACGTTCCGATATTGTCCGCTCCATTACAGGCATCCATCAAGGGAAGTATCACTTGTATTACCCGGAAGAGCCGCTGCTTGAATCAGCGCACCGGCTGCCCGCGAATATACGCGAATTATTTGCTTTAATGTAGAAAGGGGTTACGTTCAACGTTATGTTAATCGACACGCATACGCATTTAGACTCGCATAAATTCGACGAAGATCGCGAAGAGGTTATTGAAAGAGCATTAGCAGACGGCGTACAGAAGCTGATCAATGTCGGCTTTAACCGGGAGACCATCCCTACGACGATCGCGCTTGCCGAGAAGTATCCATTCATCTATGCAGCCATCGGTTGGCATCCCGTCGACAGCATTGATATGCAGCCGGAGGATCTGGACTGGATCGCTTCATTATGCGATCATCCCAAGGTCGTGGCCATCGGTGAAATCGGTCTCGATTATCATTGGGATACGTCGCCGAAGGACGTTCAGCAGCGCGTTTTCCGGCAGCAGATCGCTCTTGCCAAAGAGAAACGCAAGCCAATCGTCATTCATAACCGCGACGCGCATGAAGATGTCGTGCGGATTCTCCGGGAGGAGGGAGCCAGCGAAGTTGGCGGGGTGATGCATTGCTATTCCGGCAGCTGGGAAACGGCGAAACAATGCCTCGATATGAACTTCTATATTTCCTTCGGGGGACCGCTTACATTTCAGAATGCGAGGGTACCGAAAGAGGTCATGGCTAAGGTGCCGCTGGACCGGCTGCTGATCGAAACCGATGCCCCTTATCTGGCTCCTCATCCCCATCGCGGAAAGCGAAATGAATCGGCTTTCGTCCGTCTTGTAGCAAATACGATGGCGGATATTTTAAGCAAATCTTTAGAAGAAATTGGGGAAATTACGAGCGAAAATGCAAAGAGATGTTTTGGAATCTCATGAAAACGAGACTGAAAGTAAGCATTTAGGAGAAATCCGGTGATAAAAATGATTTTTGATCAGAAAATCGCTTGATTTTCACGGATTTTTCCTTGGAATTCACTAAAATCGTCATTAATCAGTTCTTTACAATGTGCAGCGCTAGACTGTATCATTCATTTCAGAGCTACAAAAGATGTATTCGTTTTCCAATTAATCGCTTAATCTCCGGCAAACGGAGAGCGGGGGAACCAATTGTTGAAACTGTTCGTATCATAGCGGACAGCAGAGACATTGAAAATCTTCTTGGGGTGAATTTCGCAGTGGGATGCATGAAGTTTTCGCTTCCCGAGCGAATAGGGCGACTCTCACGCCCGAATCCGACAGCTAACCTCGCAAGCGTCTATAAGAGAGATCAACCTCGTGCATGCAATCCATGCTCCCATTTTCTAATGGAAGCCACGAAACAGATCCTCTGTCGTCGGGCTTCTTTTTGTTTGAATAATGCGTAAACTGACGACATAGGGTGTATCGTGGAGGTCGCAAGCCGGGGAGGAATATGGAAAATGCGTGCTAAGCACGCTAATACTTTATAGTCGCGTCTATTATCATGCATAACAAGGCGGCGGGGCTATGTAAGGAGGACCGAAGAAGTGGGAGCACTCCAGCTTAAGGACACCCATGGGAAACGATCATCCAGCATGTCTTTCGCATTGCGATGGAAGCATGAGAACGTGCGTTTAATTGTGCTAAGCGCCATGATCTCAATCGCTATGACTTTCATGTTTTTGGTGTTGTTGTACGGAACGGCTGACAAGCATGTCTCCGTAGTATTGAATGGACGAGAAACCATTGTCTCCACGAAACAATGGGTCCTTCAACGCCTACTGGATGAACAAGCCATAACTATTGGCACGCACGATAAGGTGTCGATGCCGCTGGATGGCGGAATAAGCGACGGCGACCGGATCATCATCGATCAGGCGGTACCGCTTGTTGTTAAGGCTGATGGCAAAGCAAAGACGTTGTACACGACAGAGAGAACTGTACAGGCGGCGATCGATCAGGCTGATATAGAGGTTCGCGGTCAAGATAAGGTATTCCCTTCGCTAACGGCTGCGCTAGAACCCAATATGACCATCACGGTCACGCGGATCGACAAAAAATACTCCGAGACGACTTACGACGTTCCATTCACGGTCGTGAAGAAGAACGACGAGAAACTCGAGCTCGGAAAACAAAAGCTTGTCCAGCCGGGCAAGCAAGGTAAAGTCGTCAAACGTTACGAGACGGTCTTTGCCGACGGCGTACTCGTTTCGCAATCGCTCGTCGAGAAACTGACGCCGCAGCCGGCGGTGAATCAGGTGGTCTCGGTCGGAACGAAGAAACCCGAGCCGAAAGTAGCTGTGCTGTCCGCCAAGTCCCAATCGTCCACGATGACGAAGCGGGGCGTTACGTTCAGCGCGAAGAGAGTGATTAAGAACGTCACGCTGACGGCTTACTCTGCCGGCGTTGCATCGACGGGCAAAGCGAAGGGCCATCCGGAATACGGCATTACCGCATCGGGTACGTATGTTACGGAAGGTCGTACGATTGCAGTCGATCCGAAGATCATTCCTATCGGCTGGTGGGTCTATATTGAAGGCATAGGCTTCCGCCGGGCTGAAGATACGGGCAGTGCCGTCAAAGGCAATAAGATCGACGTGTATTTCGAGAGCGAGTCTTATGCGAATCGCTTCGGACGGAAACGGGGCTACACGGTATACGTGCTGGGACCGAAAAAGCCGGAGTCTCTATAGAAACCCGGTTCGTGCAGTCATTTGATTAGCTCTGTGAGGAAGGAACAGGCTGCGCTGTATGCAAAGGCAGCGATAACCGTTTCTTCTTCATTCATATCGTAATTCATGCTTAAATATGCCATGATAAGGAGAGGCGCTGCCTCTTCTTTTTGCATGTTTGTCTGATTCGAATGTTTGGTTTGAAAGGAAGGTATGGGCGTCCATGATCAAGGAAATCATTGTCGTCGAAGGCAAGGACGATACGGTGGCCATCAAGCGTGCCGTTGCGGCCGAGACGATTGAAACAGGCGGTTCCGCTATCGGCGAGGCCGTGCTGAAACGAATCGAGCTGGCGCAGCAGCGGCGGGGCGTTATTATATTCACGGATCCCGACCATGCGGGCGAGCGGATACGCAAAATCGTCGCGCAGCGCATTCCGGGCTGCAAGCACGCGTTCCTGCCGCAGTCGGAGGCCCTCTATAAGGGAGATATCGGCGTCGAGAACGCTTCTCCGGAAGCGATACGCCACGCACTGGCGAATTTGCGGACAGAAGCTGCCGAAGGGACTGGCGCATTGGCGGAGGTCACGATGGAAGATCTCATGCAGGCCGGTCTGCTCGTCCACCCGCAAGCGGCGGAGCGCAGGCTGAAGATGGGCAATCTGCTCGGAATCGGGTATGCCAATGGCAAACAGTTTTTTAAACGATGCTCTACGTTCCGGATTACGCGGGAAGAATTCCAGCGCGCGCTGCAAACGATGGAGAGCGAAGGAGAATAAACAGCATGACAGAAGGATCTAAAGCGACAGTGGATATCAGCTCGCCTAAGCGCACGAAGGACATTATCGCCAAATACGGCTTCACGTTCAAGAAGAGCCTCGGACAGAACTTCCTGATCGATCAAAATATATTGCGTAAAATCGTCGGTGCTGCAGAGCTGGACGAAACGAAAGGCGCGCTTGAAATCGGCCCGGGCATCGGAGCGCTGACGCAGCAGCTCGCTTCCGAAGCGGGACGCGTTACGGCGATTGAGATCGACAACCGGCTGATTCCGATTCTGCGGGATGTGCTGTCGGATACGCCGAACGTGCATGTCGAGCACGGAGACGTACTGAAGCTCGATCTGCGGGAGCTGATGGAGAAGCAGTTCGCAGGACTAACCGGCGTTAGCGTCGTGGCGAATTTGCCTTATTACGTGACGACGCCGATTCTAATGAAGCTGCTGGAGGAAAAGCTGCCGCTCGAGAACATCGTCGTCATGATTCAGAAGGAAGTTGCGCAGCGCATGGCCGCGAAGCCGGGCGGCAAGGAGTACGGCAGCCTCAGCGTCGCCGTGCAGTATTACTGCGAGCCGGAGCTGGTCTGTATCGTGCCGCATACGGTGTTTATTCCGCAGCCGAATGTCGATTCGGCGGTTATTAAGCTGGCGCTGCGGGACAAGCCGGCCGTCGAGGTGGAGGACGAAGCGTTCTTCTTCCGCACCGTACAGGCTTGCTTCGCGCAGCGGCGGAAGACGATCGCCAACAATTTGACCGCGTATGTCGGCAAAGCTAATCGCGAGCTGCTGGGGCCCTTGCTGGAGGGCTGCGGCATTGACCCGTCCCGCCGCGGCGAGACGCTGTCGCTGGCGGAATTCGCCGCGCTCGCTCATGCGCTGCGGCAAGCAGGCCTGCCCGCATAGGCCTAGAGGCTTGAGATCAGCAGGGAAGGCGAAGGAAGAGGCTAATGCGTTGTTTAAAGGGCGAGCAGTCGTTTCTTCTTCCTCCGCAAAACATGATAAAGAAGCGCACCATCAGGGGCGTCTCCCCATAGGATAGACGAAGAGGTGATTTGCCCATGATGCAAGGGGACCTGGTCGTCCGCAAATCCTACGGCGGGGACGTCCTTTTTCGTGTTGCGACAATCGATCAGCAAACAGCTATTCTGAAGGGTACGGACTATCGTCTGCTTGCAGATGCACCCATAGTCGATTTATCGGTCGTTAAGGACGGCGATTTGCCGGTTGCCATCCGGCAAGCTCGGCTCAAGGCCGGAGAATCGACGCAGCGGATGCAGGAGGAGCGCGAGCAGCAAATCATTCAGCGGGAGCTGCTGCGGGCGCAAAACCAGAACCAGCCTTTCTTCGAGGTGCCTGGCAGAGTGCTGCATTTGGATGGCGACAGTAATTATATGAAGAAGAGCATGCAGCTGTACACGCAAATGCGCGTTCCTGCCCATGGCTTATTCGTGCATGAGTCACAAATGGCCGATGCCGTATATCGGCTGCTTCCGCAGATCCAACCGGACGTGATCGTGATTACCGGTCATGACGGCGTGCTGAAGAACCGCGAGCAGAACGATCTGAGCAATTTGGCATCCTACAAAAATTCGCAAAATTTCGTGGATGCGGTTCGAATTGCGCGGGATTACGAGCGGAACCGGGACGGTCTTATTATTGTAGCGGGCGCTTGCCAGTCGCATTACGAGGCGCTGCTGCAGTCCGGATCGAATTTCGCGAGTTCTCCTGGCCGCGTGCTCATTCACGCGCTAGACCCCGTATACGTGGCGATTAAAGCAAGCTACACGCCGATTCGCGAAACGATCAACTTGACGGACGTGATTCATGGGACGATCAGCGGCATCGACGGAGTCGGCGGTATCGAGACACTAGGCAAATATCGGGTAGGCCTTCCGAAACCCCGTACATTGACGGGCGTGAAGGCGACGGTATAAGTTGTTGCAGCCGGGATAAAATAGACATGGGATCGAAAAAATAAAGATTTTTTTTATTGACAATTTATTAAAACCGCTGTTATAATTAAATTTTTTTGACAAATCACCTGACCTTGGTTATAATGGACAAGGAAAGAGGTGGTAGTGCACAATGGCTAAAAATGCGCTATTGGAGATTAAACGCAGTTTGGAAACCCATGTCGGCTCCAAAATACGTCTTCGTGCAAACGGTGGTCGTCGAAAGACTATTGAACGGACCGGTGTATTAGAAGAAATCTACCCTTCTGTATTTATTGTCAGACTTGATCAGGAGCAGCATGCATTCAAGCGTGTGTCCTACAGCTACGCCGATATTTTGACGGCATCCGTTGAAGTGATGGTTGACAGCGACGATGGTCAGGTACGCATTACCTATATACAGTAACAAACAAACAAAATGTTTGATTTCTTGTAAGATGCGGGCAACAGCAAGCGCGAAGGCGTTTGGGTTGCTTGCATTTTTTTTGCGCGGGTAACGGTAGTCGTCTAACGGCCTGACTCGAATGAGATCGGGGAAAACAACCATACTAACAGTACCATGACGATTCCTAGGAGGAGACGACAACATGTCCCGAAGACGACGCGGTACGATGAGCGAGCAGTTAAAGAACGAGTTGGCCAAGGATCTTGGGTTCTATGACACGGTTCAGAAAGAGGGCTGGGGCGGCATTAAAGCGAAGGATGCCGGCAATATGGTGAAACGCGCGATCCAGATCGCAGAGCAGGCCGCAGCGAAGCAGCATCAGGCGCAGCAGGCAGCGCAAGCACAGCCGCCGGCGCAGAGCTACCGGGCACCGATGCCGGGCAATAACAATAACGCAGGGCGCTCCTATGCCGCTGCCGCACAGCCTAATTCAGGATCGGCCGCATCGACCATTCCGCCATATATGCAGCAAGCCATTGCCAACGCGCAGCACCATTCACCTCACATGGTTCAATAATGACGTATAATGACGGGATCAATCAGCTAAGATGGAGAGGATGCAGCAGCAAACTCGCCGACATCTTAGCTTTTCTTATGACCTTTTGTTATAATATGTGAAGTTTAATGATAATGGACGGGTGAATCGAACATGAAGATCTATGAGAAGGCGCCGGCCAAGATCAATTTGCTCTTGGATGTGATGCGCAAGCGCGAGGACGGTTTTCACGAAGTCGAAATGATCATGACCATGGTCGATTTGGCCGACCGTCTTGAAATGGAGGAGCTGCAAAGCGATTCCATCTTTATATCAAGCCAGGCAGGATACATACCGTTGGACGAGAAGAACCTGGCTTTCCAAGCAGCCAGGCTTATTAAGGATCGTTATAACGTTCGTAAGGGCGTATATATTCATTTGGACAAAAATATCCCGGTAGCGGCGGGCTTAGCGGGCGGCAGCAGCGATGCAGCCGCTACGCTGCGCGGATTAAACCGGTTGTGGCAGCTCGGCATCTCTGAGGACGAGCTCTGCACGCTTGGCGCGGAACTCGGCTCCGATGTGCCGTTCTGCGTGACAGGGGGTACGGCCATAGCGCGCGGACGCGGGGAGAAGCTGGAACGCATTCCGAATCCGCCGCAATGCTGGGTCATTCTTGCGAAGCCGCCGATCAATGTCTCGACGGCCGATGTTTACGGAAAATTGCGGGCTTCCGAGCTGAAAAAGCATCCTTCGACGAAAGACATGGTGGAAGCGATTGCAAACGGATCGTTCATGGACGTGTGCTCGCATCTCGGCAATGTGCTGGAGACCGTTACGCTGCAGCTGTATCCGGAAGTCTTGCAAATGAAGGAGATCATGCAGCGGCTGGGCGCGGACGGCGTGCTCATGTCAGGCAGCGGGCCGACCGTTTTCGGACTTGTGAGTAAGGAAGCGAAGGTGTCCAGGATTTATAATGGACTGCGCGGATTTTGCAAAGAAGTTTACGTGGTAAGAATGCTGACATAAAGCCGACGTAAACCTTGATTAAATCCGTATGAAAATGGTATATTGACTTTATATTATTCGGATTTAGCATGGGGGGAGTACGGTTTGAAGAAATTAAAACGCAGTGCAAGGTTAGTTGAGATGACGCAGTACTTACTTACGCGCCCCCATACGTTAATTTCTCTAACAGCATTTGCAGATCGCTATCAATCTGCCAAGTCGTCCATCAGTGAAGATTTGGCGATTATTAAAGAAGTGTTCGAAGAGGAAGGGCTTGGCGAGCTTCATACGCTTGCAGGCGCGGCCGGCGGCGTGAAATATACGCCGAAGATGGCTGACGCAGAGGCGCTCACAATAATGAACGGCATTTGCCGCCAGCTGGAGCAGCCAGAGCGCGTGCTTGCCGGCGGTTATTTATATATGACGGATATGCTGGGGCAGCCGGGACTGCTCGCGGACGTTGGCCGCATGTTCGCGACGGCTTTCGCGCACGCGGAGATCGATGTAATCATGACCGTGGAGACCAAAGGCATTCCGCTGGCCTATGCAACGGCTGCGTGCATGAATTTGCCGGTCGTCATCGTTCGCAGGGATAATAAGGTAACGGAAGGCTCCGCCGTCAGCATCAACTACGTCTCGGGCTCCAATAAGCGCATCCAAACGATGTCGCTGGCCCGCCGCGCGCTCAAAGAAGGAGCGCGCGTGCTGATCGTGGATGATTTCATGAAAGCGGGCGGTACGATTCAGGGCATGATGGATTTGCTCTATGAATTCAATGCGAAGGTCGCCGGCGTTGGCGTATTCGTGGAATCCGGCGAGCTCGATACCGAGGAGCGGCTGCTAGAGGACTACGTCTCACTTGCTAGTCTGACGGCCGTGGATTTGAAGACGAAGCAGACTACGGTCATTCCAGGCAACTATTTCAATCGACTAGAGAAATAACGGAGGCTATGTACATGACGAAACAACAACCGCAAATGATCTCGACAACGAACGCGCCTGCGGCGATCGGGCCCTATTCGCAAGCGATTAAGCTGGGCAACCTGCTCTTTACGTCCGGTCAAATTCCATTGAATGCCGACGGCACGCTGATTGAGGGCGGCATCGAGGAACAAACGCATCAAGTGTTCCGTAATCTTGAGGCAGTTCTGGCAGAAGCGGGAGCAACGCTCTCCGATACGGTCAAAGCGACCGTTTTCATTAAAGACATGAACCAGTTCGCAGCATTGAATGCCATTTACGCTTCTTATTTCGGCGACCATAAGCCTGCACGCTCAACCGTAGAAGTGGCGCGGCTTCCGAAGGACGTGCTTGTCGAAATTGAGCTTATCGTATCGATATAAGTCGAATAAAATAGAATAATCTTTCATTTGAAAAAATATTTAAAAACTAACCATGTATTTTCCAGAATCATGAAGGAATTCGCATCGTAATGTGGAAGTATACACCAAGTCTTCGATAGGCAAAGGTGGTGAACACAGATGCAAATTACCGATGTTAGACTCCGCCGAGTAAATTCCGAAGGTCGCATGAAGGCCATCGCCTCCATTACCATTGACAATGAGTTTGTCGTTCACGATATTCGTGTGATAGACGGAAACAATGGTATGTTCGTGGCAATGCCAAGCAAGCGTACGCCGGATGGAGAGTTCCGGGATATCGCACATCCGATCTCTTCGACGACACGGGAGAAGATTCAAGCTGCCGTACTCGCTGAGTACGAGCGTGCGGCCACGGAAGAAGAAGTTATTGAAGAAGGCGCTTAATGGGAATATTGGGGTAGTAAGGAAGAGAGCCATTTGGCTCTCTTTTCTTTTGCCCTGTGATACGCTATATTCAGTAGAGCATTAATATGAGCCGTAGATTGGCTCAGGGTGGAGGGACATTCGTGAAAGTAATGGCTATCGTCCTTGCGGCAGGTCAAGGAAAACGCATGAAATCCAAACTATATAAAGTATTGCATCCCGTGTGCGGTAAACCGATGGTGGCGCATGTGCTTCAAACGGTGAAGGATGCCGCTTGCGAGCGCACGGTCGTCGTTGTCGGGCATGGCGCAGAGACGGTTCGTTCCTATCTTGGAGCCGGCGTAGAGATCGTACTCCAGGAACAACAGCTGGGCACCGGGCATGCGGTTCAGCAAGCGGAGCCGCTGCTAGGCGAAGAAGAAGGCACGACGGTCATCCTGTACGGCGATACGCCGCTTGTGACTTCGGAGACGATTCAGTCACTGCTGAGCATTCATACGGGAACGCGTTCGGCAGCAACCGTACTGACGGCAGTCGTGCCGAATCCGCAGGGCCTTGGCCGCATCATTCGCGATGATGCCGGCAACGTGCTGCGCATCGTCGAGCAGAAGGATTGCACGCCGGAGCAGGCGGAGATTACGGAAATCAATACGGGCATGTACTGTTTCGATAATAAGAAGCTGTTCCAGGCGCTCGCTAAAGTAACGAACCATAACGCGCAGGGCGAATTCTATTTGACGGACGTCATGGAAATCCTGAAGAACGCCGGAGAAACCGTAGGCGCCTATTGCACGCCTGACTTTGCCGAAGGCATTGGCGTCAACGACCGCGTCGGTCTTGGCGAAGCAGAAGCGCTGATGCGCGCACGCATCGTGCGCAAGCATCAAATCGGCGGCGTTACGATTATCGATCCGGCAGCGACATATATTGAAGCGGACGTTGTGATCGGGTCGGATACCGTTATCTATCCGGGTACGGTGCTGCGGGGCGCGACGGTGATCGGGGAAGATTGCGTTATCGGCCCGAATGCGGATATTGCCGATACGACAATCGGCAACGGCGTCACAGTGAAGCATGCCGTTTCTGCGGAAGCCGAGATTGGCGACGAGTGTTCCGTCGGACCGTACGCGTATCTCCGTCCAGGCTCTAAGCTCGGCATCGGCGTTAAGATCGGCGATTTCGTCGAGATCAAAAACGCGGAGCTGGGCAACGGGACGAAAGTATCGCATTTGAGCTATGTCGGCGACGCGAAGGTCGGCAAAGACGTCAACATCGGTTGTGGCGCTATTACGGTCAATTACGACGGCTATAACAAGTCGCTCACGGAAATCGGCGACAACGCGTTTGTCGGCAGCAACGTAAACCTGATCGCACCGGTCAAGATCGGCGACGGCGCTTATGTCGTGGCGGGCTCCACGATTACGCATGACGTGCCGGAGAACGATGTGGCCATTGCGCGCGAGCGCCAGGTCAATAAGCCGGGGTATGCCGAGAAGCTGCGCGGACGGGCTAAAGTGAAGAAAGATGCGAAATCCCAAAACTAATCGGCTGCTATAGCCGAATCATTTAAGTTCTAGTTCGAGGGCCCCGGGGCGTTCCAATAACCCGGGGTTCTTTTTGCATCTGCATCTGCTTGTGTGGACATGGGCTGAGAGGGAAGCAGCCGGGGCTTGCCGACCTGGTCTGAATATGGTCGCAGCTCGTTCCATGCAGCCGAATGGCAGGCCGTCATGATCGCGTATTCGTTTAATTCCGGGGCGGATTGGGTATGAATATATGGAAATCGAATTGTACAAGGAGGTTTCCACAATGGCAATCCCGTTTCAAGCTGAAGAACGGAAGACTGGCACACAGGGCGAATTGCGGAACATGAGGATGAAGGGCAGAGTGCCCGGCGTTGTATATGGAACACAGCTTAGCAAGCCGCTGAATGTGGCGGTGAACGAGAAGGAGCTGTCCTCGCTGCTTCGCTCCCATCCGCATGCCTTGCTGGAGCTCGATATCCCCGGCGCGGGCAAACAGCCCGTCATGCTGACGGAGGTACAACGCGAGCCGCTGTCACGAACCGTGCTCCATGTCGATTTCCATCAAGTGAATATGAATCAAGAAGTTAAAACGATGGTCCGTTTGGATATGGTTGGCGACTCTACGGGCGTACGCGAGGGCGGTATCCTGCAAGCGATGCTGCATGAGCTGGAAATTCATTGCTTGCCGGGCGGAATTCCGGAGTCGATCGAAGTCGATGTCTCGAGCTTGGGCATCGGGGAGAACTTGCTGGTCGGGGATTTGAAGCTGCCTTCGGGCGTGACGACCCGGCTGGATGCCGATCAGGTCATCGTGACGATCCTCATGCCGCAGAAAGACCTGACCGCCGAAGAAGCGGCAGAGGCAGACGGAGAGGCCGAAGCAGCCGCAGAGCGGTCGCATGAAGCGAAGATGGAAGTCCATACATCGACGTAAGCGAGATGAAAAGAACGAACGATATCGTTCCTGCTTTACTTTAGAGCAACAAAACGGGGCTGCCGGCGCAGCCCCTTTACTTTTTTTCAGTAGCCGGGCCTGGAGACGAAGGTAAATCGCTTGCGGCTGTAGAAAATATTATTCATCTTGATGTACGATGAACTGACCTCATCGACGAAGCCGATGTCATGATGCTCTTTGCCCCAATAGACCTGCACGGGCACTTGGCAATCAAAGTGATCTTGAAAATGGCAATCGTCGAAGATCAGTTGTCCGTTTTCATACATCGAATAAACGCCCCTTTGCATACGAAGTTCGGCAGTCCGCCGCCACTATACATATGACCATTTGGAACGAACATTCGTTGCATGGGCGGGAACTATTTTTTAAAAGGGTCCAAGATGCCAGAAGATTCTCGGATCCCGGATGGCAACAGCCGTATTCATTTTGAACAGGAGTTGACGATAGCAGCATGAAATGGATCGTAGGTCTCGGCAACCCCGGTACCGCTTATCAAGGGACAAGGCATAATGTCGGGTTCATGGTCGTGGACGTCCTCGCCAAACGGTGGGGCATCTCGGTTACGCAAAGCAAATGCAAGGCGCTGATTGGCGAAGGAAACGTTGCAGGAACGAAGGTAGCGCTAATCAAGCCGATGACGTATATGAACTTGTCGGGCGAGACGGTACGCGGGTTTATGGATTATTTCAAAGCCGATCTGGAGGATGCCATCGTCGTCTATGACGATCTCGATACGGAAACCGGCCGCATTCGGCTCCGCTATCAAGGCAGCGCAGGAGGGCACAACGGGATTAAGTCCATTATTCAACATACCGGCACGCAGACTTTTAACCGGATTCGGCTGGGCATTTCGCGGCCGCAGAACGGAATGATCATCTCGGACTACGTACTTTCTAATTTTCCCAAGAGCGAGGGCGAGCTATTGAAGCTGATGGTGGAAGAGAGCTGCGACGCGATAGAGTTTGCGCTCACCAATCCGTTCGAGCGTACCATGGCCAAATATAACCGTTAAATTTCGGCGGGCGCGGGCATACTGAGGGTAGGATGCATACCCGAGCAGCGAACTTTACGACTGAACCGTGAGAGAGGCTCACGGATCAGAGAAGTTCGCGACCAGGGTAGGATGCATACCTGGGCGGCGAACTTTACGACTGAACGGTGAGAGGCTCACGGATCAGAGAAAGTTCGCGGCCAGGGTATAACGACCACTCAGGAGGCATAAATATGGCTGTGAATTATGTTTGCCGGCATTGTAAAACGTCCATGGGCTCTATCGACAACACGCAGATTTCGGAGGCGCAGCTCGGTTTCCATTTCTTGACCCCCGAAGAACGCAGCGATATAATAGCGTATAACTCGAACGGAGACGTTACGGTCAACGTGGTTTGCGATTATTGTCGCGAAGCGATAGAGAGCAATCCCGAGCTGCTGCTTGTGGTGAACCCGCTGCAGTAGCCAGCGATAGAAGAGCCTTGGCGAACGGCTGAGGCTTCTTTTTTGATCTATAGTAAAAAAGCCTGTGGGAACTGTACGGTTTGGTTTGGAAAGAAACGAGGTGCCGCTAACTTGAAAGCATTATTGGAAGCTTATGCCGCGGATACGGATTTTGTCTCCATCGTATCCGGAATCAAGAAAGGGATGCGCGAGCAGCTCATATCGGGGCTGGCCGGCTCATCGCGGCAGGTTATGATCGCTGCGCTGAAGCAGGAATTCGATCGCCCGATACTCGTCGTTACCCACAACATGTTTGCGGCGCAGAAGATTGCCGAGGATCTCGTGGAGTGCTTGTCCGCCGACGAGGTGCTGCTCTTCCCCGCCAACGAGCTTGTCGCCGCCGAAGCGGCGATATCGAGCCCGGAAACGCTAGCCCAGCGGATGGATGTGCTTATCCGGCTGTCGCAAGGGTTTCGCGGGATTGTTGTCGTGCCGTTCTCCGGCGTTCGCCGCTTTCTGCCGCTGAACACCGTGATGGCGAACGCGCGCATCTCGCTCAAGGTGGGCGAAACGCTCGCGTTGGAAGCGTTTTTACGCCAAATGGTAGAGCTTGGCTACGAGCGCGTGGATAAGGTAGAAGGCAAAGGCGAGATGAGCGTACGTGGCGGAATCGTCGACTTCTTCCCGCTCACGTCCCCGCATCCGTACCGCGTGGAATGGTTCGATGACGAAATCGACTCGATCCGGACGTTCGATTCCTCCGACCAGCGCTCCATCGAGAAGCTGAACGAGTACAGCGTGCCGCCTTGCCAGGAGCTGACGGCGGATAAACGCCGGTTCCAGAACGCGGCGCAGCATGCATCGGATCTGCTGGAGCAGCAGCTGCTGAAGATGACCGACCGCACGGCCAAGGATCGGTTGCGTTCGGAGATCGGCTCCGAGATCGAGAAGCTGCGGGAGCATCATTATTTTCCGGAAATCTATAAATATATTTCACTGCTCTACCCTGAGCGGCAGACCTTATTCGATTATGTACCGAGCGATACGCTGTTGATCTACGACGAGCCGACGCGTCTGATCGAGACCGGGCGCCAGCTGGAGCGGGATGAAGCGGAATGGTCGACGCATCTGATGACGAACGGCAAAGCGCTGCCGGCGCTTGCTTTGGCGCGCCCATCGGACGACGTTCTATTCCACCGTCCCTTCCCGACGCTGTTCTTGTCCCTGTTCCTCCGTCAGATTCCGCATACGCAGCCGCAAAACATCCTCAATGTCGTGAGCCGCGCGATGCAAAATTTCCACGGTCAAATGAACGTGCTCAAAGCCGAGATGGAGCGCTGGCGCAAAGCAGGCGCTACCGTCATGATGCTTGCCGGCAGTGCGGAGCGGATGGACCGCATGCGGCGGGTGCTGCAGGATTACGGCATCGAGCCGCCGATTCTGATCGAGGGCAACCTGCAAAGCGGGTTTGAGCTGCCGTCCGTGCATCTCATCGTCATTACCGAGGGCGAGATGTTCTCGCAGAAACAGCGCAAGGCGCGCCGTCTCGACAAGAAGATGGACAATGCAGAGCGAATCAAGAGCTATACGGAACTTAAGGTCGGCGACTATGTCGTGCATCAGAACCACGGCATCGGCAAGTACATGGGCATCGGCACGCTGGAGATTGCCGGTATCCATAAGGACTACATGCATATTATGTACGCGGGCGGCGACAAGCTGTCCGTGCCGATCGAGCAGATCGACCTCATTCAGAAATATGTGGGCAACGAAGAGAAAGAGCCTAAGGTATACAAGCTTGGCGGCAGCGAATGGACGCGCGTCAAGAGTAAGGCGCAATCGTCCGTCAAGGATATCGCCGACGAATTGATCAAGCTGTACGCCGAGCGGCAGGCGACGACCGGGTTCGGATTCGGTCCGGATACGTCGTATCAGCAGGAATTCGAAGCGATGTTCCCTTACGACGAAACGGTCGATCAGCTGCGCGCGATATCGGAGATCAAAAAAGATATGCAGACGCCTCGTCCGATGGACCGCCTGCTGTGCGGCGACGTCGGTTACGGCAAGACGGAAGTCGCGGTGCGCGCCGCGTTCAAATCGGCGATCGAAGGCAAGCAGGTCGCGATTCTGGTGCCGACGACGATTCTGGCCCAGCAGCATTACGAGACGTTCCGCGAACGGTTCTCGGGCTTCCCGTTCAACGTTCAGGTGCTGAGCCGGTTCCGCTCCAAGAAGGAGCAGTCGGCAACGATGAAAGGGCTGAAGGCCGGGACGGTGGACGTCGTGATCGGGACGCACCGCCTGCTGTCGCAGGACGTGATATTCAAGGACTTGGGACTGCTTATCGTCGATGAGGAGCAGCGTTTCGGCGTGTCGCATAAGGAGAAGCTGAAGCGGTTGAAAACCAACGTTGACGTTTTGACGCTGACGGCAACGCCGATTCCGCGGACGCTCCACATGTCCATGCTCGGCGTACGCGACTTGTCCGTCATCGAGACGCCGCCGGAGAACCGGTTCCCGGTTCAAACCTACGTGGTGGAGTACAGCCCGTCGCTTGTCCGCGAATCGATCGAGCGCGAGCTGGCGCGCGGCGGACAGGTGTATTACTTATACAACCGGGTGCAAGGCATCTATCAAATGGCCGAGCAGATCAACGCCTTGGTGCCGGATGCGAAGGTGGCGGTCGGTCACGGGCAAATGTCCGAGCAGGAGCTGGAGAAGACGATCCTCGACTTCCTCGACGGGGAGTCCGACGTGCTCGTCAGCACCAGCATCATCGAGACGGGCGTCGATATTCCGAACGTTAACACGCTGATCGTGCACGATGCGGATAAAATGGGCTTGTCGCAGTTGTATCAGCTGCGGGGCCGCGTCGGACGGTCCAATCGGATCGCATATGCGTATTTCACGTATCAGCGGGATAAAGTGCTGACGGAAGTCGCCGAGAAGCGGCTGCAGTCGATTAAGGAATTTACGGAGCTCGGCTCGGGGTTCAAGATCGCGATGCGCGACTTGTCCATTCGGGGCGCGGGCAACCTGCTCGGGGCGGAACAGCACGGCTTCATCGCGTCCGTCGGCTTTGACTTGTATTCGCAAATGCTGGCCGACGAAATCGCCAAGCGGAAAGCGGAAATGGGCGGCGAAGTCGAAGAGCAGGTGAAGGAAGTGAGCACGGTTATCGACATGAGCATCGATGCCTACTTGCCCTCTTCCTATATTTACGATAGCATACAGAAGATAGAGATTTATAAGAAAGTCGCCGCGGTCCGTACCTTCGAAGAAGGGGATGACCTGCGCGACGAGCTTGTCGACCGGTTCGGCGATTTGCCGCAGTCGGTAGATAATCTGCTTTCCGTAGCCCGGCTTAAAGTATTCGGCGCCATTTGCGGAATCGAACAAATCGGCGGCAAAGGCGAGGATTTTACGCTCAAGTTCGCGGAGCGCGAGAAGAAGCGGTTTGACGCGAAGAAGGTGGACCGTATCTGCCTCCAGCTGGAGAACCGGTTCGCGCGTCCTTCAGGACAAGAGCCTTATCCGGTCGTGCAGCTGCGCGGCAAAGGGTTGGCCGTGGAGCAGAAGCTTGAACTGTTGGAGCGGTTTTTGACGCAGTACAAGGATACCATTCAATCGAAAGGGGAACTACAGGATGTTACGCACTAAACGGGCAAGAAGAACGATCCTGCTGGCGATTGTCGCCGTATTGGTCGTCGTGCTTGCGGCGGGCTGCGGTAGTAAGAAGGAGGAGGCATCCTCGGCAGCACCAGGCACGGCGGAAGGCAAAACCATTGCGACGTACAAGGACGGCACGGTAACAGACAACGAGTTCAAGAAGTATTCCACGTTCTTCGGCATCGTGCAGCCGCAAACAGAAGCTTACCTGAGCATTCCGCAGCTGCAAGAGCAGTTCCTGCGCGAATACATCGGGTATAAAATTTTGTACAAGCCCCTCTCGGACAAGAAGCTGAGCGATGAGGACCAGAAGGCTATCGATACGTTCTACTCGCAAGTGAAGCAGCAGTTCGATGCCGATGCAACGATCAAGAAGAAGGCGGACGATGCCGGCTTGACCGAAGCGGACATCCGTTATTTCTACACCATGATCACGAGCATCATGAAAGACGAAGAAAGCAAAGTGACCGATGCCGATGTTCAGAAACAATACGAGTCGACGAAAGACGACTACAATATAATCAGCGTTCGCCATATTCTGATCTCGACGGTAGATCCGACAACGGGCGCTGAGAAACGCACGGGCGAGGAAGCGCTCAAAATCGCCAAGGATGTCAAAGCCCAGCTGGATGCGGGCGGCGATTGGAATGTCCTGGCGAAGAAATACTCCGAAGATGACGGCTCCAAGGACAAAGGCGGTCTGTATGCGGACCAGCAGGCAAAAGGCTGGGTGCAGGAGTTCAAGGACGCGGCGAATAAACAAGAGATCGGCAAAGTCGGCGATCCCGTTCAATCGCAGTTTGGTTACCACGTCATGAAGGTCGAGAAACGCACGCCAACGGCGTTTGACAAACTTACTGCCGCGGACAAAGAGTCCCTTAAGCAGGAAGCGTCTTCGGCCAAGCTGCAGGCTTACATGACGGACGAGCTGCCGAAACTGATTACGAAGATCGATCTGCCGAAAGCGGCAACGACGGATGGTGCAGGCACGGGCACGAACGCAGGTACAACCAACACAGGCAAGACCAATACTGGCACGAACAATGCCGACAAGAAAGACGATACAGCCACGAACGATAGCAAAACCGAAAGCAAGTAACGATCGGTGATTGTCGGGTAAGGGCAGCATTTCTTGCGAACAAGCCCAGCCCGAAACGGCTGGGCTTGTTCGTGTTTATGATGCGATAACGGGGAGGAACGATCATGGGACAGGGACTTTTGTATACGGGATCATATGCGTCGCGGGAGCAAGAAGGCGTTAAGGCGATGCGGCTGCAGGGACATGACGGGGGATTGACCGAGCGTTCAGGGCTGGCTGGCATTCATCATCCCTCTTATTTGACCGTTAATGCGGCAGGCACGCGGCTTTACGTTGTCAGCGAGACGGGAGCGGAGCCGGGCAGCGTGCTTGGCTATGCCATTCATCCCGAGGATGGCGCGCTGACGCTTATTAATGAAGCGTCGACATTGGGCGGATCGCCGTGTCACGTGACGATGGATGCGACGGAGCGGCTGCTGATCGTGACGAATTATACGGGCGGCACGGTCAGCCTGTATGCGATTCAGGAGGACGGTTCGCTTGCATTGGCGGACCATAAGGCCCACGAGGGACGCGGACCGCGTGACGACAGGCAGGAAGCGCCTCATCCGCATTCATCGATTATCGACGCGGCCAATCGATTCGCGCTGGTTGCCGATCTCGGGACCGATGAAATGGTCCATTACCGGATCGATCACGAGGCGCAGAAGCTTGTCCGCCACCATGCGACCAAGACGGCTGCCGGAGCGGGTCCGCGCCACATGGCCTTCAATTCTGCAGGAGACAGGCTGTATGTAGTGCACGAACTGGATTGTAACGTTGCCGTGTACAGCTATGATGGTGAGACATCCGAGGCGGCCTTGCTGCAGAGCGTCTCGACGCTGCCGGAGGGGTTCGCCGGGGAGAATACATGCGCGGATATTCATGTTACGAAGGACGGCCGGTACTTGTACGCCTCCAATCGGGGACATGACAGTATCGCCGTTTATCGCATCCTTCAGGACGGTCAGCTCGATCGGGTCGAAATCGTATCCAGCGGTGGCCGGACGCCGCGAAATTTCGCCATTTCTCCAGATGGGCAGTTCTTGCTCGCCGCCAATCAAGACAGCGACACGATCATTGCGTTCCGGATCGATGCTGCAACCGGACGTTTGCATGCGACCGGCGAGTCGTTCGAGACAGTGAAGCCGGTGTGCATTGTTTTTCAATAGGGATATTCGAAATTCGAATCAGAAGGTTGCAACTTAATAAGCTTCCCATAGCGTCCTAGCCGACGTGAGGGAAGCTATTTTTATTCTGGCGCTGGCGATTGGACTGGTAAATTGGTGCCGTAAAGCGGCTCCATCGCTTGATTAGACCTGGAGAATTCGATTGACAACTTGCCGACGACAATCGATTTCCATACGCAAGGCATCAAGAGCATTCTGAGCCAATACGCAAACATCGTCGATCAACTGGCGGCGATTCACCAATCCGTTGATCCCGCATTGCTGCAAAGAGTTCAAGCCTTGCAGCAGATTGACGCCATCATTAATCAAATCCTTGCTGCGTACACGGCGATTCAGAACGCGCCGGACGTGGTTACCATCGACATCTCCGGATTGATCGGCGGTGTTCAAGGTTCGTATGCGGGCCTGTCTCAAGCGATCAAGGATCGAATCGGCGAAGGTACGCTCACGCAGCTGAAGACGATCGATAACGTAATTAAGCTGGCAGCGGCAATCAACGAGATCAAAGCATTCATTGCAGAAGCTTCCACTTACGACCAAATCAATTCCGAATCCGTACATGCTATTATTCTAAGTGCCAAAGAGATTTACACGGCAATCGCAGCTCAATTCGGAAGTGTTGCTGACCCTAACGTCTTGGCGAAATTCGACCAAGCCGAAGCGCTGATTAACGGGTTACAGCAATTGGCGATTCTGATTCAGAATCCGTCCTCGATTGACTGGACTGTTCTACAGTCCCGCGTGGACGAAATCAAAGCGGCATTGAACGCGACTTTGTCCGGCCTGCAAAGCCAATACAGCGATGAGATCAACGACGTGCTGGCGAAGGTAGCTGGATATCAGGCTGCATTTAATGAGTTGCAGCAACTGATCAACAACTTGAAGAACGTAGGAACATTCAATATCGACACGGCTGAAGATGTTGTTGATCAAGTGCAAACGGCCTATAACAATATCGCTATCGATCTGGGTATTACAATCGATGAGAACGACGGGTTTAATACGCTGCTCAATCATGTAAGAGACACGATTCACATGGTCCAATTGCTGCAAAGGCTGGCTACTGATCCATTGTCGCTGACGCCTGCAGAAATTGAGACGAGTCTGGAGTCCCTATCCAGCTTGGAGGATCTGTACCTCTCGATCATGAACACGATTCATATCACGCCGGACCAGAATGTACTGAATGCATTGAACGCGCTTGAAGCTGTCGCGCACGGCATTCAATCGGCGAGAGCATTCGAAGATCTGCTTGGAGGATTCCTTGCTGATCTGAAGGACAACCCGCAGCAAACTTTGAACAATCTGTGGGCTGCTTACAATGAAATGGTCAATAACGGTGGACTTGACTATTTAGGTGATAATCAAATTCTTGATATTTTGGTCAACGCAGAAACAACTGCCGTAAATGCGGTTAATGCATTAATCGACGGTATTCATACCCCGGTTAAGTTGTCTGACCTTGCGAGTATTGCTAGCATTATTGCTGCAAGACCAGCTTATAATGCGCTGAGCGACCATGGAAAAACTTTAGTTGGTGGAGAGCGTTTGGCCAAGCTGGAGAATGCGGAAGTGCAAATGCTGGACTTGAAGTATAATTTGCTGGCTGCAAAACCAAGCAAAGGTCTAGAGTTCCTTTACAGTAAGTCTACTGTTCAAGGATATGTAAATGACTTCAATGCTCTGGATTACAATCAGCAAACGTCAATAAGCGCGGGCTCCAAAACTAAATTGGCAGCATGGGCAACTTATTACGGCATCACAATAACTTATAAGGTTCAATAGTATTTCTCGCAAAAAAGCCTTTCCTATCGTCTTTATGGCGATCAGGAAGGCTTTTTGTTTTTGAGAGGTCGGCTAGATTGAGGTCAGGGATCGTAATCGTCGGTCTTCCATTTTTAAAGGCCCATCTTTTATATGTCATATATATGATATTTATATTGACTTAAACGACAAATGAATGTCGAATATTTAGCAGAATATAGCTCGGTATCTATCTTTAAATTTCGATTTTGAATTTACGTGTAAACTTTATTGACATACAAGCTAACATGATTTTATAATGAACCCACGAACGATGGAAAGGATATCCAGTAGAACGTTCGGAAAAAGAGAACAGGACATGGATGGGGAGTGGGAGAATGAAGAGAAAGTTTTGGAAAAGCGGGGTATTTGTATTACTGGCACTGATGATGGTGCTGGCAGGCTGCGGGAAGAATGATAACGCGGCTTCAACAACGACAAATGCGGATGGCGCCAAAACGGACGACAGCGGAAGCGGCAGCGAGACTAGCAGCGGCGGGGAAATTAAAGTCGGCATTCTTCATTCTCTAAGCGGTACCATGGCGATCTCCGAAGTGTCGGTTAAGGATTCGGAAATGATGGCCATTGACGAGATCAATGCAAAGGGCGGGGTCATGGGCAAGAAAATCGTGCCGGTCGTCGAGGATGGCGCCTCGGATTGGCCGACATTCGCGGAGAAAGCGCGGAAGCTGATCTCCGAAGATAAAGTCGCGACGGTATTCGGCGGATGGACGTCCTCCAGCCGGAAAGCGATGCTGCCGGTATTCGAGGAACTGAACGGACTCCTCTGGTATCCGGTGCAATACGAAGGACTGGAACAATCGCCGAACATCATGTATACGGGCGCTACGACGAACCAACAGATCGTGCCGGCGGTAACGTGGCTGCTTCAGAATAAAGGCAAGAAGTTCTTCCTGCTCGGTTCCGACTACGTGTTCCCGCGTACGGCGAACAAGATTATCAAAGAGCAGCTGAAGGTCGAAGGCGGCGAGCTGGCGGGCGAAGAGTACACGCCGCTTGGCCATACCGACTATACGACGATCATTTCGAAGATCAAGGAAGCGAAGCCGGATGTCGTGTTCAACACGCTGAACGGCGACAGCAACGTCGCCTTCTTCAAGCAATTGAAGGATGCCGGCATTTCCTCCTCGGCTCTAACGACATTGTCCGTATCGGTAGCGGAAGAAGAGATCCGCGGAATCGGCGCGGACGTGCTGGCTGGTACGTATGCGGCTTGGAACTACTATGAAACGACGGATACGCCGGAAAATAAAACGTTCGTCGCCGCTTATAAAAAGAAATACGGCGATGACCGGGTAACGGCGGATCCGATCGAAGCAGGCTATGATGCAGTCTACCTGTGGGCGGCCGCGGTTGAGAAAGCCGATTCCACGGATGTCGACAAAGTGAAAGCCGCGGCGAAGGACTTGGAGTGGGATGCGCCGGAAGGCAAAGTGAAAATCGACGGCGAAACGCAGCATCTCTACAAAACCGTTCGAATCGGCGAAGTCCAAACGGACGGCCAGTTCAAAGAGGTGTGGAACTCCGGCTCCCCGGTGAAGCCGGATCCGTTCCTGAAAGGCTACGACTGGGCGAAGAGCCTGAGCGAAGGCAAATAAGCAAGTTGAGAAGCCGCGCGGCAGCGCTAGCGCGACTCCATAATAGCTAACGCCATAACTGTCATTGCGGCAGGAAAGGGGAAGTATTCGTCGGCTTATGCTTCGAATGCTTCCCTTGCCCGCGCTTTGGGTACGGTAAGTCGTTCAGTCCTCGCTAGGCTTTCCGTTCCTCCGCATTACTCCTTCGCAATCGATTGTTGTCGTCCAAACTGCTGTTTGAGAGGTGAATTTATGGATGTGATCGTCCTCCAGCTATTCAACGGCATCAGCGTCAGCTCGATTCTGCTGCTGATCGCGCTCGGGCTCTCCATAACGTTCGGGCTCATGAAAGTCATCAACATGGCGCATGGCGAGCTGATTATGATCGGGGCCTATACCGCCTACGTCGTGCAAAATCTATTTGCCGACTACCTGCCGGATTCCATGTTCGGCTGGTATTTCGCGCTGGCTATTCCGGTCAGCTTCATCGTTGCATTCGTCTTCGGGCTTGTGCTGGAGATGGGGCTGATCCGGTTTCTCTACGGCCGTCCGCTCGACAGCCTGCTTGCTACCTGGGGCGTCGGACTGATGCTTCAGCAGCTGGCGCGCAGCATCTTCGGCGCGCCGAACGTCGGCGTGAAGAGTCCGGCTTGGCTGGATGGCGGCATGACCGTAGGCGACAACGTATTCCCGTACAAAAGGCTGTTCATTATCGGTCTGGTGCTCATCTGCCTGCTTGCCATGTACGTGTACATTTACAAGAGCCATTCCGGCCGCCGCATGCGGGCGGTCATGCAAAATCGCGAAATGGCCGCCTGTCTCGGCATTTCGACGCGCCGGGTGGACGCCATGACATTCGCGATCGGCTCAGGCATTGCCGGTATCGCAGGCTGCGCCCTTACGCTCATCGGTCCGATCGGACCGGCGATCGGGACGTATTACATCGTCGACGCGTTCATGGTCGTGGTGCTCGGCGGCGTCGGGAAGCTGGTCGGCACTGTATTCGGGGCGCTTGGGATCGGGCTCTCCAACACGCTGTTCGAGTATTGGACGACGGCATCGCTCGGCAAGGTGCTGGTGTTCGCGTGCATCGTTGCCTTCCTGCAGTGGAAGCCGAGCGGGTTCGTGGCGCTGCGCTCGCGTTCGCTGGATAACTGATGCCACTGCTTCAACTGATTTAATCTGGCTTGATACGGATGCATCGGGGCGAAGGCGCCCTTGAAAGGTGGAGAACCTCATGCCCATTCGCAAATTATCGGCGCAGCGGCTCTGGCTGTTGGCCGCCTATGCGGCGGCCGCGGCCGCGCTGTTCTGCGCGCCGCTCGTGCTGAGCGATTTTCGGCTTAACCTGCTGGCCAAATTCCTGGCCTATGCCATCGTGGCGCTGGGGCTTGATCTGATATGGGGCTACACCGGCATTCTCAGCTTGGGGCACGGCGTATTCTTCGGTCTCGGCGGTTATGCGATGGCGATGTATTTGAAGCTGGACGCCAGCGGCGGCAAGCTCCCGGACTTCATGGACTGGAGCGGGCTCACGAAGCTGCCTTGGTTCTGGAAACCGTTCGCATCGCTGCCATTCGCGATCGCCGCCGGCATATTAGTGCCCGCGATGCTTGCGCTCATCCTCGGTTACGTCACGTTCCGCAATCGGATCCGAGGCGTATACTTCACGATTCTGACGCAGGCGCTTGTCATCATTACGACGACGCTCTTCATTGGACAGCAGGCCTATACGGGCGGCACGAATGGGCTCACCGGATACAGCAAGCTGTTCGGTTATTCGCTCGGCTCGCCCGAAACGAAGAAATGGCTGTATTGGGTGACGGTCATGCTTCTCATCGGCGCCTACTTATTATGTAGGGTTCTTGTGAAAAGCCGATTCGGCAAAGTGCTGCGGGCGATCCGCGACGGCGAGAACCGGGTCCGGTTCATCGGCTATGATCCGGCGCTCTACCAAATGGTCGCGTTCGGCTTCTCGGCGGGGCTCGCCGGCCTGGCCGGCATGCTGTTCGTGCTTCATGTCGGCATTATTTCTCCGTCCATGATGGGCATCGTTCCTTCGATTGAAATGGTGCTGTGGGTCGCGATCGGCGGCCGCGGCACGCTGGTCGGAGCGGTGCTTGGCGCGGTGCTGCTCAATTACGCGAAGAGCACCTTCAGCGAATCTTACCCGAACATTTGGATCGTGTTCATGGGCGCATTGTTCGTTGTCGTCGTCGTCTTCCTACCGAAGGGGGCGGCAGGTCTGTTTGGTCAATTCAAATGGCTTAGAAGGAGGAAGGCGGCCGATGAAGGAGCAGATGGAGTCCGTTATCCTGCGGTGTGACGAGGTGACCGTCGATTTCGACGGGTTCAAAGCCGTGCAGGGCATGAACTTGACGCTGGTGAAGGGAGAGCTGCGTTTCCTGATCGGGCCGAACGGCGCGGGCAAGACGACGATGCTTGACGTCATCTGCGGCAAGACGAAACCGGCGTCAGGAAAAGTGACGTTCGGCGGGGGAAGCGTCGATATTACGCGGAAGAAAGAGCATCAGATCGCGGAGCTCGGCATCGGACGCAAATTCCAAACGCCGTCGATCTTCGCATCGCTGACCGTCAGCGAGAATTTCGAAATCGCCATGAAGCAGAACCGGGGCGTGTTCGCCGCCATGCGTGCGAAGATGCGGGCGGAGGACAGCGACCGCATCGCGGCGCAGCTGGAGATGGTGGGGCTTGCGGAGAAGGCGCATCGGCGGGCGGGCGGACTGTCGCACGGCGAGAAGCAGTGGCTGGAGATCGGCATGATGCTGCTGCAGGAGCCGGAAATCTTGCTGCTCGACGAGCCTGTGGCGGGCATGACCGACAACGAAACGGAGAAGACGGGCGAGCTGCTGCAGGAAATTCGCAAGACGCAGTCTGTCGTCGTGGTAGAGCATGATATGGAATTCGTCCGCAATTTCGCGAGCTTCGTTACCGTCATGCACGAAGGGAAGCTGCTCAAGGAAGGATCGATGGAAGACGTACAGCGCGATGACCGGGTAGCGGAAGTGTATTTGGGGAAAAGGCGGGATGCCGATGCTAGCCGTTCAACAGCTTGAGGCGGGGTATGGGGAGAGCGTCGTGCTGCGCGGCGTTACGCTGCAGGTGAGGCCGGGGCAGGTCGTCTGCCTGCTCGGGCGCAATGGCGTCGGCAAGACGACGCTGATGAAAAGCATCATGGGCGTGCTGAAGGCGCGCAAAGGGACGGTGTCCTACAAAGGCAACGATCTGACCAAACGCGCTCCGGGGCAGCGGGCGAAGAAAGGCATCGGCTACGTGCCTCAGGGACGCGAGGTGTTCGCGCAGCTGACCGTGTTCGAGAACGTGCTGCTCGGGCTGGAGGCTTCCGGAACGAAGAAACGGGTCATCCCGGAATCGGCAATCGAGAAATTCCCGGTGCTGCCGACGATGTACGATCGCAGGGGCGGCGACCTCAGCGGCGGACAACAGCAGCAGCTGGCGTTCGCGAGGGCGCTGGCGTCGGAGCCCGATCTGCTGCTGCTCGACGAGCCGTGCGAAGGGATTCAGCCCTCCATCGTCGACGATATCCGCGATGTCATTCGTGCGATCAAGGCGGACGGGAAGACGTCGATCCTGCTCGTCGAGCAAAGTTTGGAGTTCGTGAAGAGCGTCGGCGACTACTTCTATATCTTGGAGAAAGGGACCGTTGCATGGGAGGGCGGCCTTGGCGATTTGAACGATGAAGTGATTCGGCACTACTTGACTGTTTAAATAAGTTGTAAATGATGTAATAAAACCTAACACGTATATTGACACATTACCTAGTGTGCTTTTACAATAGAGACAAATGTAAGGTTATCTAACAATCGAATAGCGGTTCCCGGCATCGCAACACTTTCTTGGGAACACCATGCTGTCTAGGGTTCCGTGACCGATTGCGGTCAGACTGGTCCAAGAGGCGGCGTATGGCAGGCAGCTCCGCGATTATGCGGTTCGGCGGCGCCATATAACACGGAAGGACAAAAGCCTGGGAGATCTCTCCTTAGGCTTTTTCTTTTTCTGCATGATGGGGAAGAGGCCGGCTTGCCGCAAGGCGCGGTAAAGCGTTTCTTCTTCTACAAAGAGAATGGGAGTGGGGAGAACATGAAAGTGATGAAACGATCGGTTGCGCTGCTTATGTTGATTGCGATGCTCACGGTGCTTGCTGGCTGCGGAAGTTCCAAGGAGGCCTCGACGAGCTCCTCGGACGACCCGATTACGATTGCGCTCAGCGCTTGGCCGGGCTGGTTCTTCTGGTATTTGGTCGATGAGAAAGGCTTCTTCGACAAGCATGGCGTAAACGTCGACTTGAAATGGTTCCCCGTCTACAGCGATTCCCTCCAGGCGCTGGCGACTGGCAAAGTGGACGCGAACAGCCAAACGCTCAGCGACACGCTCGCGCCGGCTTCCAAAGGCATCGGCCTGAAGGCCGTTCTCGTCAACGACAATTCCTTCGGCGGCGACGCCATCGTAAGCAAGCCCGGCATCGGTTCCATTAAAGAATTGAAGGGCAAGACCGTTGCAACGGAGCTCGGCACGGTCGATCACCTGCTGCTGCTGACGGCGTTGGCGCAGAACGGGATGTCCGAGAAGGATGTCAACTACGTCAACATGACCGTGAACGATGCGGGCCCTGCTTTCATCTCCGGCAAGACGGATGCTTCCGTGCTGTGGGAGCCGTTCCAAACGACGGCGGTCAAAGAGGGCAAAGGCAAGATTCTCTTCTCCTCCAAAGATACGCCGGGCCTCATTCCGGATCTGCTCGTCTTCCGCGACTCCGTCGTGAAGAAGCGTCCGGACGACATTCAGAAGATCGTGGACGCCTGGTTCGATGCGCTGAACTATTTCAAGGACCATCAGGACGAAGCGATCGAATTGATGGCGAAGCACGCGGAGACGACGCCGGAGGACTTCAAGCTGGGGCTCTCGAGCATCAAGCTGTTCACGCCGGATGACAACGTGAAGGCATTCAGCAAGGGCGAAGATTATTCGTCGCTGACCTACACCGCCAAGACGACAGCCGATTTCTTGAAGAAACTCGACATGGTCGGCGAAATCAAAGACTTCGATGCCCTGTTCGATTCCCGTTTCGTAGAAAAAGCCGCCAAGGAGTGATCCTCATGAACGTGTCCAAACGCCGAAAGCCCCATCGGTTTCAAATCTTCAAGGATATCGGCGGGAGGCCGTTTGCCTTCACGGCCGGATTCTCATTCCTGCTGCTGCTCGTCTTCTGGTCGGCGCTGAGCTATACGAAGGCGGTCAATCCCGTCTTCCTGCCGACGCCGGATCAGGTGCTGACGGAGATGATCAAGCTGCTCGGCACGAGCGAATATTGGCATCACATCGGCATCAGCGTTTTCCGGGTATCCGCGGGCTTTGTCCTCGCTTGCATCATCGGCATTCCGCTCGGCATCTTCGCCGGCACGTTCAAATACGGAGAGGCGTTCGTGGAGCCTCCCATGGAATTCATCCGCTATATGCCGGCCGTGGCATTCATTCCGCTCATTATGGTGTGGGCGGGAATCGGCGAATGGGCGAAAGTGCTGCTCATCTTCCTCGGCTGCTTCTTCCAGCTTGTGCTGATGGTGGCCGATAATACGCGCCGCGTCTCGGCGGATCTGCTCCAAGCGTCGTTCACGCTCGGGGCGGGACGCTGGAAAGCGATTGAAACCGTGCTTATTCCGGCTATTCAGCCGCAGCTTATGAACACGCTCCGGCTGATTCTAGGCTGGGCTTGGACGTATCTCGTCGTGGCAGAGCTCGTCGCGGTCAACAGCGGCCTCGGGTATGCGATCATGAAGGCGCAGCGCTTCCTCAATACGGATCAGATTTTCGTCGGCATCATCGTCATCGGACTTCTCGGCTTGATCAGCGATCGCATCTTCGCGCTCTTGAACCGCAGACTGTTCCCTTGGGCATAGCCGTCCGCCGGAAGACGACGGAAACAACTCCCGCCATGGGAGAAGAAACGGGGAGTGAAGGGCATGGAAACAGCCAAGAAGCAAGAAGCCGTATATACGGAACCTAGTGACTCCGCAATCGGCGCATTTCGCGCAGGGACGACAAATTCGGGCGAAATCGTCATTTCCGGCCTGGGGAAAGTGTATGCGTCGAAGAAAAGCAGGTTCGAGGCGCTTGCCGACATCGATCTGCGTATCGGGTCTAACGAGTTCGTAACGATCGTCGGACCGTCGGGCTGCGGCAAATCGACGCTGCTGCGCATCGTGGCCGGACTGGATGAGCTGACGGACGGCTCCGTCACGCTGGACGGCGATGAGGTCGTCGGGCCGGGCGCGGAACGGGGCATGGTGTTCCAAGGCTATACGCTGTTTCCTTGGCTGACCGTGCGCGAGAACATCGAGTACGGGCCGAAGCTGAAGGGGATTTCTACGCTGGAGCGGCGGACGATCAGCAATCATTTTCTGAAAGTGATCAAGCTGGAGAAGTTCGCCAGCGCCTATCCGAAGCAGCTTTCCGGGGGAATGAAGCAGCGGGTCGCAATCGCAAGGGCGCTCGCCAACCGGCCGAAAGTGCTGCTCATGGATGAACCGTTCGGGGCGTTGGATGCGCAGACGAAGCTGGAAATGCAGGAGATGCTGCTCGAGGTATGGGAGAAGGAGAAGACGACCGTGCTGTTCATCACCCACGATATCGAGGAAGCGATCTTCCTCTCCCAGCGGATCGTCGTTATGGGCGCGAATCCAGGCCGAATTCTAAAAACGTTCCACGTGAAACTTCCGGCGCAGCGAACGCCCGAAGTTCGGGAAATGCCGGCATTCCTGGCGCTGCGGCGCGAGCTGGGACAGTTGTTGAAGCATTAATATCACCTGTGGACCCGAGGAGTGATCGATATGGAACGCAATGGAAGCGCAAGGCGCTGGCAGGGGCGGTTATTGGCTGTAATTGGTTTCGTGGTCACCTTGATGTTCTTTCGTCATCCCGCCGCTCGGCAATGAGCGGCGGTTTTTTTTTGCGCGGATTTCTTGGCTTTCTCAGGCAATGCCTGCTATACTGCCGGATGACGGTTTGCGGGCGTCCGCGCAATGCATAAGAAAATGGGAGGGGATGAATACTATGGTCAGTTCGATAAACACCTCTTTCAAGGATGCTCTCCTCTTGAATAATAAAGCTTTGCCAGCAGCACAAATTGTCCAGTCCAATTCAAAACCTTCCAAGGAAAGTGGGGCAACTAGAACATGAAAGCAACTGGAATTGTCCGTCGTATCGATGATCTCGGCAGGGTCGTCATTCCCAAGGAAATCCGCCGTACGCTGCGTATACGCGAGGGCGACCCGCTTGAAATTTTCGTCGATCGCGATGGCGAGGTTATTCTTAAAAAGTATTCCCCAATCGGTGAGCTGGGCGATTTCGCGAAGGAATATGCGGAGTCCCTTTCGGAGAGCACCAATCATATAACGCTCATTACGGACCGCGACAATATTATTGCCGTTGCCGGAGCGCCTAAGAAGGAATACTTGGAGAAGCAGATCGGCGCTATGCTCGAAAGCTGCATGGATAACCGCAAAACGGTCGTGGAATCCGGCGGCGGCTCGTTCGAGGTCGTCAAGGACATCGGCGAATCGTTCACTTCCTTCGTAGCTGCTCCGATCGTTGCCGGGGGAGATCCGATCGGGACGGTCGTGCTGCTGAGCAAAGACGAAGCGGTTAAGATGTCGCAAATGGAAACGAAGATGGCGGAAACCGCGGCCGGGTTCTTGGCTAAACAAATGGAGCAGTAGCCGGGAATTTCGGCAGTGAGCAGATGGAGCGAGAGCTTGAGCGAGCTGGGTAAAACAGTGTTCAGACGGAGCGGAAACTGGAAACAAACAGGTGTAACGATGGTCAGGTCATGCAGTTGATATGAGCCGTGACCATATGGATTAACAAGCATATACAAGCTTCCTTGAGGGACATGCCTTTGGGGAAGCTTTTTCTTGTTTGCGGCAAAGGTGGGCCGCGCGAGAAGAGGAAGGCCGTCATTTCTTGAAGCCGCGCGGACTCATAGCAACTGCGTTTAGGGTATAATGGGAGCAGGAGAAGAGACAGGCAGGTGCGGATGTTGAAACAAAAGCCAGAGGAGCGCGGGGGGTTCGCGGGGGGAAGCGGGCGTTCGGAGTTTGGTGGCAAGGCGGAACGGAATGCTGCGGCGGACGGAATGACTGCCGGGTTCACAGGGGAAAGCGGTCATTCGGACAAGTTCGGCAACGCAGCGGAAGAGCGGGCTGCGTCGGCCGTTAACGGGAAGGCGCCGGAAGGCAGGCGGCCGGAGTCCGGCGGCGGAGTGAGCGAGCGGGTGCCGGAGACGGGAGTGAACGAGCGGACGGCGGGGACGGGAGTGAACGGAATAGCGGATGAATTCGCGGAGTCCAGCGGCGCGGTAGTTCGGATCGCGGAGACGGAGGCAAGCCGAAGCGTTACCGGCAATCGGGATGGCGGCCGCGGTCCGCGGATGATGAAGGGCGCCGCTCTGATGGGCATCGCGATGCTGATCAGCAAGACGCTCGGCACGCTGCAGAAGATTCCGCTCCAGAACATTGCCGGCGACCGCGTGTTCGGAATTTATAACGCGGTTTATCCCCTGTATCAACTGCTGCTCGTCATGGTGACGGCTGGCTTCCCCGTGGCGGTTTCCCTGCTTGTTGCGGAGCGGGAGGCAGCCGGCGACGGGGATGGGTCGAGGCGCGTGCTGACGGCAAGCGTTTGGCTGCTGACAGCCGGAGGCGCGGCGAGCTTCCTGCTCTTGTGGACCTGCTCCGAACAGGTGGCGGCATGGCTCGGCGATGACGCTGCGGCATCTGCGGTAAGAGCTTCCGCGCTGGCGTTCTGGGTGGCGCCGGCCATGGCGGCGTTCCGCGGCTATTACCAAGGCCGCGGACAGATGCTGCCGTCCGCCGTCTCGCAGCTGTCCGAACAGACCGTGCGCGTTGCCGGGATGCTGACGCTGCTGCTGTTGGGCTGGCAGCTCGGCTGGTCGGATGAGCGGCTCGCGGCCGGCGCAACGGCAGGTTCGGCGATCGGCGGAATGGCCGGACTGATCGTGATTGCGGCTTATTGGCTGCGGGAGCGGGGGGCAGAGGGACAAAGGGTAGGACCAGCGGGACAAAAGTACGGTCAGTGGCAGGGACAAGAGTCTGGCCAAACGCATGGACAAGAGAAAGGTCAAGGACAAGAGCGGGGCCAGTTGCAGGGACAAGTGAAGGGTCAAGGACAAGAGCGGGATCAGTCGCAGGGACAAGTGAAGAGTCAGGGACAAGAGCTGGACCAGTGGCAGAGGCAAGAGCAGATTCCGGGGCAGGATCGAGGGCCGTTCAATGAGCCGCATGCCGTTGAACAAGAGAGAGGCCTGCTCCCCTTGATGCGCCGACTCGCGCTGTTGGCCATTCCCGTGACGCTGGGCGCGCTCGCTGTACCCGTGCTGAATGTCGTGGACGCGTTTACGGTTCCGCGCTTGCTGCGCGGAACCGGACTGGGCCAGGACGAGGCAATGTCGCTCTTCGGTCTGTACAGCCGTGGGCAGCCGCTTGTGCAGCTGGTCGTCATGGTTGCCGGCGCGATGGGCGGGGCGCTCGTTCCCGCGCTGGCGGGCTCCCGCGCGAGCGGAAATGCGGCCGCCGTCCGGCAGCAGGCGGCCCTCGTCATGCGCGCCGCGTGGGGCATCGGCGCAGCCGCTGCTTTCGGGCTCGCGCTGCTGGCCGAGCCCATTAATGTGATGTTGTACGCGGACGACGCCGGCTCGCGCACATTTGCCCTGGTCGGGTGCACGGCGCTTGCGGGAACCGTCAGCGCGCTTGCCGCGGCCGTGCTCCAAGGGCTGGGGGCGGTGCGTACCCCCGCCCTGCTTATGCTTGCCGCGGCGGTGTTGAAGGCGGCGTTCAATGCCGCCTTCGTGCCGGCGTTCGGCACGGCCGGCGCAGCCTGCGCCGGCATCGCTGCGCTCACGGCGGCCGCCCTGCTGGGCTCGGCGGCCGTCCGCCGCGCCGCCGGCGCGGCAGTGCCCGCGAGGAGCGCCGCGGGCATGGGACTCGCGCTCGCGATCATGGCCGCGGCGCTTGTCCTGGCCGAGCGCGGCGGGGCCCCGCTGCTCGGCCTTGTGCTGCCGCCGCGGGCGGCAGCCGCTGCGCTCGCGCTCGGCGGCACCGCTCTCGGCGGAGCGCTCTTCGCCGCCGCCGTGCTGCGCTTCGGCGGCGTTACCGCGCGCGAGCTGCGCGCGCTGCCGGGCGGCGATGCGCTCGCCGCCCGCTTGAGCCGCTGGCGCCTGCTGCCCAAAGGCGCCTAGCCCTCGTGCCGCAGGCGCACCCGCACGCACCACGCGCCACCATCGGCCCCCTAACCCGGGCCGCCCAAACAAAGGAGGAATAAACATGCAACCGACTATTACCGTCGTCGGCCTAGGTTCCGGCGACGCCGACCAGCTCACGCTCGGCGTGTGGCGCAAGCTGCAGGAAACCGAGCACCGCTTCGTGCGGACGGACAAGCATCCGATGATGCGGCTGTTCAGCGAGCATAACCTTACATACGATTCGTTCGATTCGCTTTACGAGCAGCTGGATTCCTTTCCGGATGTATACGAGGCAATCACCAATGCGCTTATTGAGCAGGCGAAGGCCAAGCAATCCCTGATCTACGCCGTTCCCGGCCATCCGATGGTCGCGGAGCGCGCGGTGCAGCTGCTGCGCGAGCGCTGCCCGCAGCACGGAATCACGCTGAACATTCTCGGCGGCGAGAGCTTCTTGGACCAAGCGTTCACGCGTCTGGGTTTCGACCCGATCGAGGGCTTCCAGCTGCTGGACGCCGCCGAGTTGAAACCATCCTTGATCCGTACCGAGCTGCATACCGTCATCGGCCAAGTGTATGACGCCTTCACGGCATCCGATGTCAAGCTGACGCTCATGGAGCTGCTGCCGGACGACTACCCCGTGACCATCGGCCATGCGTTGGGCGTTCCCGGGGAAGAACAGATTCTGACGGTGCCGCTTTACGAATTGGACCGGACGCCGGGCTACGGCAACCTATCACTCATATGGCTGCCGCGCTCCGCGGATGATCGGCTGCGCAATCGCAGCTTTGAACGGTTGCACGAGATCGTGGCGATCCTCCGCAGTCCCGAAGGCTGCCCGTGGGACAAGGAACAGACGCACCAATCCATCCGCAAGAATTTCATCGAAGAGACGTACGAAGCCATCGAAGCGCTCGACAACGATGATCCCGACGGCATGCGCGAAGAGTTCGGCGACGTGATTTTGCAGGTGATGCTCCACAGTCAGATGGAAGAAGAGGTCGGCGCGTTCTCGGTTTACGACGTCATCCAGACGCTTAACGAGAAGCTGTTGTTCCGCCATCCGCATGTGTTTGGCGATGCCGCAGCCGGGGATTCCCGGGAGGCGCTGCAGAATTGGGAGCAGATGAAAGCCGAGGAGAAGCGCCGCAAAGGCATCGATCCTACCAATGCCTCGCAGCTGGATGGGATTCCGCCTGACCTGCCTGCATTGATGAAGGCCTACAAGATTCAGAAGAAGGCGGCCAAAGTCGGCTTCGACTGGGACGACATCGAGCCGGTACTGGACAAAATCGCCGAAGAGCTCGCCGAGCTCCGCGAAGCCATTGAAGCCAAGGATGCCGACGAGCAGGCCAGCGAATTAGGCGATCTGTTGTTCGCGGCGGTCAACGCTGCGAGATTCATCCATGCCGACCCGGAAGAAGCGCTTGCCCGCACGAATATGAAATTCAAGAAGAGATTTTCATATATTGAGGAGCAGCTTCGTATAAGCGGCCGCACCTTTGACCAAACTGATTTAACAGAGATGGATCGTTTCTGGGAGGAAGCGAAGCGTCTTCCATAGAACAACGCAGAAGATTCGTCAAAATTCGGCTAATTTCCTCATAAAACACAAAAATATTTTCCAGTCAGGCAGGATTTATTTGCTAGCGAGCAGAATAGTACGTTTGAGGAAATCAAGCTATGCGGCGGGCTTTCAAGCTGCCTACAACTATATTTGAACTATTAGGAGGATTTTTCACGATGAACAAAACGGATTTGGTGAACAACATTGCGGCAAAAAGCGGTTTGACGAAACGCGACGTTGAAGCTGTTCTGAACGGCTTCCTCGGTGAAGTAACTGACGCCCTCGCAGGCGGCGATAAAGTGCAATTGATCGGTTTCGGCACGTTCGAAACGCGCAAACGCTCCGGCCGTACGGGTCGCAACCCGCAAACCGGCAACCCGATCACAATTGCGGAATCCAAAGTTCCTGCATTCAAAGCCGGCAATAAACTGAAGGACGCTATTAAGTAAGTGCGTCTTGATAAATTTCTCAAGGTATCGCGTTTGATCAAGCGGCGTACCGTCGCGAAGGACGTGTCCGACCAAGGGCGCGTCTGGATCAACGACCGTGAAGCCAAGGCGAGCAGCACCGTCAAAGCCGGCGACGAGCTCAAGATTCAATACGGCCAGAAGATCGTCACCGTCCGCATCGAGCGGATTGCGGAGACGACCAAGAAGGACGAGGCTAGCGGGATGTATACCTTGTTGAAAGAAGAATCGCGCCAGTCCGAGAACAAGATGGATTGGCAGTAATACAGGAAGCCTCCAGCCCGCTGCGACAGCGGCACTGGAGGCTTTTTCGTTGACGACCCGTATATGCGGACAGGTTCTAAACCCTGCCTCCTAATCATAGGCTAGTCTCAGTTACCAGTACGCTCGTAGGAGGGGGACGGGGCAATGACGGAGCAAGGAAACAAAGGACAGAAGCGCCAGGAAATCAAAATGCTTAATCGCAAGATCCTTGAGATTACCGGCGTGATGAACGTGGAGAGCTTCGATGTGGAAGAGTTTCTGCTGGAGACGGAGCTGGGCTTCCTGGCGATTCGCGGACAGAATCTGCATATGAAGCATTTAAGCCTGGAGCAGGGGCTTGTCGCCATTGAAGGACTTGTCCATTCGCTTACGTATTTGGACGGCAATACGGCCTCGAAATCCAAGGGCCTGTTCGGGAAGATCTTCAAGTGAGCGTAAGCTTAAGCGTTCAATGGTGGACCATGATGACGATGCTTCTCTCTGGGATCGGGATGGGCATCGTTTTCGACGGTTATCGCGTCGTGTCGGACGAGCTGCGAATCAGCCGCATCTGGGTGCCGGTCTTCGACCTGCTGTACTGGATCGCCGCCACGATCGCGGTCTTCCAAGTGCTGTCTTCCAGCAATCACGGCGAAGTGCGGTTCTATGTGTTTCTGGGGCTTATCCTCGGTATCGGGTGTTACTACTGGCTGTTCAGCAGAATCACCGTCTCGCTCGTGAAGCTGCTTATTCGGACCGTCCGTGCGATTACGGGGTTCGTGATCAAAACCTTCGAGCTGCTGATCATTAAACCGCTTATTCTATTCTATCGGCTGGCAAAGCTTCTAGTGGCCTTTTTCCGGGCGTTTACTATGTTCCTCTTCAAAATTGTGGTACAATTGGTTCGTCCGTTCTGGCTTTTGCTATCATGGATGACGAAACCGATTTGGAAACCGGCGTTTCGCTGGTGGGATAAGCGGGTAAATCCTATTATCACGAAGTGGCGGGTTGCGGACAGGCTCAAGGCCGGCGCAAGTGCCGCCGCAGGACTGTGGCAGCGTTGGAAGAATCGCAAGGATTCGAATAAGGAAGAGTAGTCATTTACGTCAGGAGGTCCATGAAATGGCAATGGCAAACGCGAACCCATCGTCTGCACGCACGGGAACGAAACGCAGATTGAAGATTTGGCTGATATTCGTCACGCTTTTCATGGGCTGGGCGCTTTATACATTTGTAACGCAGCTGCAACATCAAGGAAAGGCCGAGCAGAAGCTGGCCGCAGCGAAATTGAAGATCAATGAAGCTACCCAGCAGTCCGAGGACTTGAAGCTTGAAGTGAAGCGGCTGAACGACCCGGAATATATTGGTCTTAAAGCGACGCAGGAGCTAGGCATGGTCAAGAAGGGCGAACGGCCGATCGAGGTTTTGCAACAGCCGTAGATAGGCATGGAATCGGGTATCCGTCTGTTGCCTTGCTTCTGCCATTCGGGTATAATCACCTTAAGTAGACCGCATTTTTCGGCTTACCTTATTCTTTTTACTCCGCGGCCCTAACGGACTGCGGCTCACGAAGCTTGAAGCTTCGCATAACGGTTAGGGAGGAACATTTTTACCTATGGCAATTGAAGTGGGCGCCAAGTTAGAAGGCAAGGTGACAGGCATTACGCATTTCGGAGCATTCGTCGATTTGTCGGGAGGTGTCACAGGGCTAGTTCACATCTCAGAGATTGCCGATAACTACGTCAAGGATGTTAAGGACCATTTGAAGCTGGAAGATGTCGTGACAGTGAAGGTCATTAATGTAGACAAAGACGGAAAAATCGGGCTTTCCATCAAACAAGCAATCGACCGGCCAGAAGGTTCTGTACCACCTCAGCGTGAGCGCACCGGAGATCGGCCAGGCGGCTTCAATCGTCCAAGCGGCGGCGGCGGTGGCGGGTTCAACCGTACAGGCGCACCGGGCGGCGGGGGAGATCGCGGACCAGGCGGCGGCGGATTTAATCGTCCAAGCGGCGGCGGTGGCGGCGGTCGTCCATTTAATAAAGCCGGTGGCGGCAAGCCTGCCTATGGTAAACCTTCATTCGAGGATAAGGTGTCGCGCTTCCTGAAAGACAGCGAAGAGCGTATGTCCTCCCTGAAGAAGAACACAGAATCCAAACGCGGCGGACGCGGAGCGAAGCGCGTTTAATTGCATAGCATCTTTTAAGGCAGTGCCCTCGGGCACTGCCTTTTTTGATTTCCGCCATGCGCACGCTCGTTTCTCTGCCATGCGCGCGATCGTGTCTCGTCATTTCCGTCCCCTAATGCCCCCATGCAGCCGCTATTATGCGGTCCATTCACGAAATATACCCGCCCACGGCAAAAACTTTTCTCTTGTTCTCACGGTATCCCGACAGGTTCGGACGGCGAACTGCCGACTTTGGCGCTGAAATCGGCCGCTAATTTTGTTGAAATCCAAGATGGCCGGACCGCACAGCCCGAGGCTTAGACCAAGAGGGCCGTAGGAAAAGGCGCAAGCGACACGCCGCCGCCCGCCGCGGCGAAATTGTCGGAAAAAACTTTTGCATTGACAACGCTTTCTGACAAACTTTCTTGATTCGGCGGTTCTATAATGGCGATACAATATTGCGAAAAGGGTGGTGCTTCTCACCATGGCAGTCAAACCGAAAGTCGTGATGTTTCCCGGCGTGCAAAAGACAAGTTTTGTTCAGTCAGCTCTTCATAGAGGGCTGGACCGCACCGGTGCCCTTCGATTAGCCAGCTTGATCGACTCGCGCAAATGGACGTTTATTCTAATGGCCGTCGGATTTTTGCTAGGACGAGCCGTTATCCTGGAGTCATTGACCCCGTTTGCGGTAGCTTACTTCACAGTCATCTACTTTCTAAGACGGGATTTGTACTTGCCGGTAGCCGTTTCGATTATTGCCGGCAGCTGGTTCGCCGTCACGCCGGAGCCGATGTGGATCGCAATGGAGCTCGCCGTCGTCTACTTGTTGATGAAGGGACTGGAAGCCTACGAGCGAGCCGAGCTCTCTTACGCGCCGCTGCTCGTTTTCATGGCAACCCTGCTTGTCCGGCTCTTCGACGTCGTCATCCAGAGCACGCTCGGCTGGTATGAGTTGATGATGGTCGGCGTGGAGGCCTCGCTCGGATTCGTGCTCACCCTCGTATTCGTACAGGCTATACCGGTATTGACTTTTACGAAGAAGACTTCGGCGCTGAAGAACGAGGAAATCATCTGCCTCATGATCATGATGGCATCTATCATGACAGGCGCCGTCGGCTGGGCTGTCCAAGGCTTGTCGATCGAGCACATCATGTCGCGTTATATGCTGTTGCTGTTCGCCTTAGTCGGCGGCGCGCCGCTTGGCGCATCGGTCGGCGTCGTGGCCGGCTTGATCCTAAGCTTGGCGGATGCCAACGCGATCGTGCAGATGAGCCTGCTCGCCTTTGCCGGGCTGCTCGCCGGACTGCTTCGAGAAGGCGGCAAAATGGCCGTAGCCTTCGGTATGCTGCTCGGTGCCTCGATCCTCTCGATCTATATCGGCAATCAGGCAGATGTGATGAACTCCACTTGGGAGTCCGTCATTGCGGCAGCGCTGCTGCTGCTCACCCCCAAATCGATTACACGTGTCATATCCAAATACGTGCCAGGCACGCAGGAACATGTCAAATCACAGCATGAGTACGCCAAGCGCGTACGGGACGTGACGGCGCAGCGAGTTGCGCAATTCTCGGAAGTGTTTCGCCAGCTGTCCCGAAGTTTCGGGCAATTCGGCGGCACAACGGAAGAGAAGGACAGAAGGGAAGAAACCGTCGGCCACTTCATGAATGCAGCCGCGGAGCGGACATGCAGCTCGTGCCACCGGAAAGATCAATGTTGGGAGGGGAAATTCTATGACACGTACCGCATGATGACGAGCATGATGACTACGGTAGAGGAGGGACGACGCGTAAGACCGAAGGAGGTGCCGAAGGAGTGGAGCGTGCACTGCATCAAGTCGCACGAAGTGCTTACGGTGATGCAGCAGCAGTATGAACTGTATCAACATGATCTCAAATGGCGGAAACAGTTGAACGAATCGCGTCAGCTCGTGGCGGAGCAGCTTTCCGGCGTCTCGCAAGTCATGGAAGACTTGGCGAAGGAGATCCAACGGGAAGGACAGCAGCTGCACTTACAGGAAGAACAAATCCGAGAAGCGCTGGAGGGGCTCGGTTTATCGATACAGGGCATCGAAGTCATTAATTTGGAGGAGGGGAATGTTGAAATCGAGGTGTACCACACCTTCGGACAAGGCTACGACGAGTGCCGCAAAATCATTGCGCCGCTGCTATCCGATATTCTAGGCGAACCGATCGCCGTGATGTCGGAGAGGCTTCCGGAGAAGGACGGCGGGGCTTCGCTGGTCGTCTTCGGCACGGCAAAGGCATTCGAGATCGAGACCGGCGTAGCCGGACTCGCCAAGGGCGGGGACTTGCTGTCGGGAGACAGCTTCAGTACCGTCGAGCTTGGCAACGGCAAGTTTGCCGTAGCCATCAGCGATGGCATGGGCAATGGAGAGCGGGCGAAGCAGGAGAGCAGTACGGCGCTCTCGATTTTGCAGCAGCTGCTGCAATCCGGCATGGACGAGAAGCTGGCCATTAAATCGGTCAATTCCGTATTGCTGCTTCGCTCCTCGGACGAGGTGTTCGCGACGGTCGATGTCGCACTCATCGACATGTATTCGGCGAAGACGACCTTCATGAAAATCGGATCAACACCCAGCTTCATCAAGCGCGGGAACGAAGTGATTCCGATCTCGGCCAACAATTTGCCGGTAGGGATTTTGCAGGACATTGACATAGATCTGATTCGAGTACAATTGCAGCCGGGAGACACGCTCATTATGATGACCGACGGCATCTACGACGCGCCCGGATACGCGGTGAACAAAGAATTGTGGATGAAGCGCATCATTCACGAGATCAAGACCGATAATCCGCAGGAAATCGCCGATACGCTTCTGGATACGGTCGTGCGGCACCACAAAGGCGACATTGTGGATGATATGACGGTTGTCGTCGCAAGAGTAGACAAGCATCAGCCCGAGTGGGCGACATTCCGCTGGCCTGGCATGACCAAGGTCGAGCGTCCAAGGACGGTGAGCTGAAATGATACTTATTCAATTAATGCGAAACGCATTTACTAATAGAAGCAAGAAAACAGCTGCGAAAAATAACGGAGCGGCGGTGGAACGCGGGGCTGTACCAGCGGTGGAACGCGGGACCGTACCGGCGGCGCCAATGGGGCAAGTCATTCAGTTGGATCGGAGGAAACTCCGCCAGCGCCGGGAACGGGATGTCCAGCAGCGCAAGCTGGATGAGGGTTTGCGCGCGACGGTGCCGGCGAATCAAGCGGAGCGCGAGCAGATGGCGAACGCCGATAAACACAAGCCGCGAGCGTCCGAGGCCCCCAAGCGTGAACCCGTGTTAGGGAAGCGGCAGGAGATGACGGGGATCTATCGTCTCAAACTCGCAGCCGACCCGCCGCACCATAAGCATATAGCCGACAAACCGCAGAATATCCCTATTCCCGACGCCTTGCGGCCTAAACAGATGTCCGACGTCCAGCAGCCTAAACAGATGTCCGACGCCCGGCATCGCAAACGAGCGACCGATAACGCCCAGCATCCGGAGCGTGCTCCGGCCATTCTTCGGGATCAATAAGAGCAGGGGGCCACTGTCGTAAGCGGCCCCTGGACGGAGAAGCCTGCCCCATTGGCAGGCTTTTAGCGTGCACGCAGTTCCATACCCGTTCGGTGTGGCTTGATCAAACAGACTCTATGACTAGCAAACTCAAACGGAGCGTTTAACTGTCTCAAGGTTCGCCGTCTGCGTGCACTTGCTGCCTGAAATAAGGTTATTCTCTCTTAAATATGGCAATGCTGATAGAACGAGTGCTAGCCAGCGCCAGCGTTTGAATCTCAAGCAGTTGGGGGAATGAACTATGAAGCAGATTCTATTAGTGACCGACGGGTGTTCCAATGTCGGTGTCAGTCCTGTTATTGCGGCAGCTCAAGCTTATGCCGCCGGCATTACGGTCAATGTCGTTGGTGTCGTCGATCAAGGCGACCTTGTCGAATTCGGTACGGCGGAGATCGAGGAAATCGCCAAAGCCGGCGGCGGCCTAAGCAGGCTTTCGCATACGCGCCAGCTGTCCCAGACGGTGCAGATGCTGACGCGCAAAACCGTCGTGCAAACCATCCAGCATGCGGTGCATCGCGAGCTGAAACAAGTGCTTGGCGCCTCTTCCATCGAAGAGCTTCCGCCGGAGAAACGCGGCGAAGTCGTACGCGTCATCGACGAGCTTAGCGAGACGAGCAAGCTGAGCGTGGCGCTTCTGATCGACGCCAGCGCCAGCATGAAGCCGAAGCTGCATGCCGTCGAAGAAGCGATTCGGGATTTGGCCATCAGTTTGAAATCGCGGCAGGGCGGCAGCGAACTGTCGGTATTCCATTTCCCCGGTTCCTCCTACGGCGAGGACTGCAGGATGGATCTGGATTGGACGACGGACATCAGCGGCGTGAACGCGATCTTCCCGCGTTTGCAGATGCGCGGCACGACGCCGACGGGGCCGGCGATTTTGCATGTCATTGATTTTTACCATAAAGCCGATTATGGTAGTAGGAAGAATGATGAAACGGACGGGATGATGAGTGACTACGTCGTTTGATTGGAGCCTCCCCCGCGGCACGCTGATCCGGGGCAAATGGAAGCAGGGCGCCTACCGGGTTGAGAGGCCGCTCGGCGAAGGCGCCAACGGCAAGGTGTTTTTGGTAGAACGGCAGCGGTATTTATATGCTTTGAAGATCGGCGCCGATGCCGCTGACCTGCAATCCGAAGTGAACGTGCTCCAATCCATCGCCAAGCAGAAGCAAAAGCAGGGCAGGTCCGGCGCGTTTCTTGTCGACGTGGACGACTATCAGGCAACGGACGGGAAGGACTATCCCTTCTATGTCATGCGATATATTAAAGGCATGACGCTGGGCGATTATTTGCAACGCCAGGGCAAGGAATGGTTCCCCGTCGTCGGATTTCATCTGCTAGGCAAACTGGCGGAACTGCACGAAGCGGGCTGGGCCTTCGGCGACTTGAAGGTCGAGAACGTCATCGTCGCCGATTACGGGCGGCCGGAGCTCGTCGATTACGGCGGCGCCACCGCCTTCGGCAAAGGCGTTCGGCAGTTTACCGAGATCTACGACCGCGGCTATTGGAATGCGGGCTCGCGCACGGCGAATGCGGACTATGATCTGTTCTCGTTCGCCGTTCTTTGCGTGCAGCTGCATGAAGGCCGCAGGCTGGCGCAGCTGACGGCCGGTCTGCTTCCGCAGACGCGGACGCAGGAGGAGCTGGCGAAGCTCGCGGCGACGAGCCCGCAGCTTAGACCCATGAGCGGCTGGCTGCGCAAGGCGCTCTACGGCGAGTTCGGCAATGCGCGCGAAGCGGCCGCCGCCTGGCAGCAGTGGATGCACCGGCCGAGCCGCGAGCGCAGCGATTCCGGCGCGCCCGCCCCGCGCTGGATGAAGGGACTGTTCGCGTTATCGGCGATCGTGCTGGCAACGACGGTGTATTGGTTGCTGCGTTCGGGGCTGTAATGGCAATGGATGCCGGGCGTTTGCGGGCGAGCCCTAGCAGATTGGTTTAGAAGCAATCACCGAAACTAGATTTACAGGAAGGATTGAAGGAAGTGGATGAATGGTTGGGCGAGCTCGAGGAGCTTGCCAGGGAAGAAGGTCTCTGGACGCCGGGGGATACGGTGGTGGTGGCCGTCTCTGGCGGTCCGGATTCCATGGCGCTGCTCCATCTGCTTCACCGTCTTTCCGGGCGGGAGCGCCTGAGCTTGGTTGCCGCCCATGTCGATCACGGATTTCGCGGGGAGGAATCGGCGCGCGAAGCCGAGTCGGTCAGGCAGTTCTCCGCCGCGCTTGGCATTCCTTGCGAATCTACCTATATCGATATGCCTGCTTATATAGAAGAATCGCGTATGAACAGCCAGGCCGCTTCGCGCGAGAAACGGTATGCATTCCTTCATGGCGTCGCCCATACATACGGCGCAGCGCGCATTGCGCTTGCCCATCATGCCGACGATCAAGCGGAGACGGTGCTCATGCGCGTCGTGCGCGGAACCGGTCTCGGCGGGCTTGCCGGCATCCCGATTTCAAGATTCGAAAAAAACGTGGAACTTATTCGGCCGCTTTTGCGTAAATACAAGGCAGACATCCTGCGCTACTGCGATTTGTGGGCCATCCCGTACAGCCAAGATAGCAGCAATGGACAACGGCATTATTTTCGCAACCTTGTCCGATTGGATATCCTGCCTTACTTGTCGGCGTTTAACCCGCAGCTCCCGCAGTCGCTCGTCCGATTGGCGGAGCTTGCAGCGGCCGAGGACGACTGGCTGGCGCAAGAAACGAAGGCGGTTTACGAACGCCATGTCCTGCCGCACCGCGAGGGATGCCAATTGAACCGCAAAGCGCTGCTCGGTCTGCACGTCGCTTTACAAAGGAGATTGATTAAACTAATATTGAACTATATTGGCTTGGAAACGGAATCCACTTCTTTCGACAGCATTGAAACGATACGGCACGCAGCTTCCGAACGCGGAGCCGCGACGTGGAACTTCGATGCAGGCGGCGGAATCCGATTCGTGCGCGAGTACGACAATTTGCTTTTCGTCCGTTCCGATCGGGAAGAGAGATCATCGGAAGGATATGCTTACGCGGTGATGGAAGGCGCAACGGCCTTGCGGCTGCCCGAGGCAGAAGGAATTTTGACGTTCGAAGAAACTTCGGCTGCATCCGTGCGGAGACCGGGAAACCGGCTTGAAGCGCTGTTCGACGCCGACGTCATTCAATACCCGCTCACGATACGAAACCGACGACCCGGGGACCGTATGGCGGTGCTTGGTTTAAACGGCACCAAAAAAGTACAAGATATGTTCGTTGATGATCGTGTTGCTCCCTCGCGCCGCGAGGTGCTGCCGATTGTTGTCGACGCCAATGGATTTGTGTTATGGATTCCGGGCATTCGGAGATCGAACGTGGCCACAGTCGCCGATTCGACAAAACGCGTCATTCGCATGAAAGCGCAGTTTGCGTCGGATTTTACCGGCTGACCAATTGTCCGAATAAGGTGCATGGAACCATTCATAAGTATAGGCAAGAAACATTAGGAGGGCCCGTATTGCTGAACGACATTCAAGAGGTGCTTTACGACGCAAACCAAATTCAGCAGAAGGTACAAGAGCTTGGCGACACCATCAGCCGTGAGTTTGAGGGACGCAATCCGCTTGTTATCTGCGTGCTCAAGGGCGCGTTTATTTTTATGGCGGATTTGGTGAAGACCATTACGATTCCGCTCGAGATCGATTTCATGGCTGTATCCAGCTACGGACAATCGACCAAGACCAGCGGCGTTGTCAAAATCATCAAGGACCTTGACGCTTCGGTGCAGGGACGCGACGTGCTCATTGTTGAAGATATCATCGACAGCGGGCTTACGCTCAGCTACCTCATTGACGTGCTTGAGCGCCGCAACGCCAAGTCCATCACGCTTGTCACGCTGTTTGATAAACCGGCGGGACGCAAGGTGGAGTTGGAAGCGGACTATAAAGGTTTTGTGCTCCCTGACGCCTTCGTCGTCGGGTATGGGCTCGATTACGCGGAGCAATACCGCAATTTGCCGATCATCGGCATCTTGAAGCCCGAGGTTTACGAGAAGTAAACGAAGCTAGCGAGGATGCAATTCGCCTTGCAGGACGGCTCCCGCTTACGGGAGCTTCCCGATGCAAGGTCCACTTATTTTTTTGCGTCTTGAGAGGAGGTAGGGGATGAATCGGATCATCCGCAATACTGGCTTTTATTTGATTATTTTTTTGGTGACCGTCGGGATCTTCCAATTTATCAGCAGCCAAAACGATTCCAGCACTGGACTGAGCTACGACCAATTTAGGACGGAACTTCAGAACAACAATATCGCGAAGCTGGAATATCAATTCGACGGGTACTCGTACTTGATTACGGGTGAGTACAGGAAGAAGCCGGCAGACTCAGACTCCAACCAATTCTATACCCACTCCAACGTCGAAGAGTTCGTAGTCAAGGAAGTTTACGATGCGCAGGCTAAGAACGGATTCGTGATCAAGAGCAAGCCGATGGAGGGCCAAAGCATTTGGCTGACCTTCCTGACATCGATCATTCCGTTCGTCATTATCTTCATCCTGTTCTTCTTCCTTATCAATCAAGCTCAAGGCGGCGGCGGCAAAGTAATGAACTTTGGCAAGAGCCGAGCCCGTCTATATAACGAAGAGAAGAAACGCGTCACGTTCGAAGACGTGGCGGGTGCCGACGAAGAGAAACAAGAACTGGTCGAAGTGGTCGAGTTCTTGAAGGATCCCCGCAAGTTCGCGGCCGTCGGAGCAAGAATTCCGAAGGGCGTCTTGCTAAACGGACCTCCGGGAACGGGTAAAACGCTTCTTGCTCGCGCGGTTGCGGGCGAAGCGGGCGTGCCGTTCTTCAGCATCTCCGGATCCGACTTCGTCGAAATGTTCGTCGGCGTCGGCGCTTCCCGCGTACGCGACCTGTTCGAGAACGCGAAGAAGAACGCGCCATGTATTATCTTTATCGATGAGATCGATGCCGTCGGACGTCAGCGCGGCGCCGGACTTGGCGGGGGCCATGACGAGCGCGAACAAACGCTTAATCAGCTCCTCGTTGAAATGGACGGCTTCGGCGCGAACGAAGGCATCATCATCGTAGCGGCAACGAACCGTCCGGATATTCTTGACCCGGCGCTTCTCCGTCCAGGCCGTTTCGACCGTCAAATTACGGTTGACCGCCCGGATGTGAAAGGCCGCGAAGCGGTACTGAAAGTCCATGCGCGCAACAAACCGCTCACTCGCGACGTGAAACTTGACGTTATCGCGAAACGTACGACCGGCTTTACCGGTGCGGATCTGGAGAACCTGCTGAACGAAGCAGCGCTTCTTGCGGCACGCCGCAACAAGAAAGACATCGGCATGCTGGAAGTGGACGATGCCATCGACCGCGTCATTGTCGGTACGGAGAAACGCAGCCGTGTCGTCAGCGACCGCGAGAAACGAATCGTCGCTTACCACGAAGCCGGGCATACGATTGTCGGCTACTTCTTGGAGCATGCGGATCAAGTGCATAAAGTTACGATTATCCCGCGGGGTAAAGCAGGCGGCTACGTCATCATGCTTCCTAAAGATGGCGACCGTATGCTGGCAACCAAGCAGGAGCTGTTGGATAAAATCACGGGATTGCTTGGCGGACGCGTTGCCGAGGAAGTATTCATCGGCGAAATCGGCACAGGCGCTTACAGCGACTTCAAACAAGCGACGAGCATCGTGCGCGCCATGATCATGGAATACGGCATGAGCGACAAGCTGGGCCCTATGCAGTTCGGCAGCTCTCAAGGTCAAGTGTTCTTGGGCAGAGACATCGGACATGAGCAGAACTACTCCGATGCCATCGCATACGAGATCGACCAAGAGATGCAGTCCATCATTCAAGACTGCTACGCGAGAGCGAAGAAGCTGCTCACCGAGAAGAGCAAAGAAGTGCATCTCATTGCACAGACATTGCTCAGCGAAGAGACGCTCGAAATCGAGCAAATCAAGCGCCTGATCGAGAGCGGTTCGATTGCAGGAGACACGGGCGGAGACGGATCTACTGGTGGACCGGTATCTGCATCCGAAGAGCCAAAAGGCGAGCCGATCATCGATACGATCGGCGGTGTGAAAGTGCGCATCCAATCGAAGGAAGCTGGCGATATCGCCCCTCCGATCGATCCGGACAGCGGCAACGACAACGGCACGCCGCAGTCGTAATAGACGAAACAAGAAGGGCTGTCCCTCGCAGAGTGATCTGCGGCGGACAGCTCTTTTTTTCCTTTTTTGCAACCCATTTGCCATCGCTAAGAGGGAGCCGGCGGCGATTGTGAACGCCTATAAGCGCAATCGGTAACGGATGGGCCTGAAACCAAGAAGAATCAAGCTTGCGGGACGCTTGCGTTTTAAATCCGCACAAACCTGCCAATACCGACCAAAACGGCCGCTTTTGTGAGTTGACAGCATACCGGACCTTGTGTAAATTAAATGTTAATCACTTGTAATGCCGACTGTGAATCAAGGGTTTGAAGAAGAGGGCATCCTAACGGTAGCCATCCTACGCAGACTCGCAATTCTCGATTATAAAGCTGCACAAACGGCAAAAGGGCGAATTGTCCGATTTATTTTGGCAGAGTTTGTGCATCTGTTCACAAAGTTAGTGAAAAGAGGAGAAATAGCCATGGAAGCATTAGCTCTCGAGCGGAAAGCGGAGCAAAACCGCGAACTGCGGGAACGTTTGATGCAGCTGAAGAAAGAACGCAACGCCATTATACTTGCCCATTATTATCAGCGTGACGAAATTCAGGAAGTAGCCGATTTTCGGGGGGACTCGTTCCTGCTTGCTCAGAAGGCAGCGGAAACCGATGCCGATGTTATCGTATTTTGCGGCGTTCACTTTATGGGTGAGAGCGCCAAGATCCTGGCACCGAACAAGACCGTTATCATTCCCGATGAGCGCGCGGGCTGCCCAATGGCCGACATGGTAAACGTCGATGGCCTGCGTAAGCTGAAAGCCCAGCATCCGAACGCGAAAGTGGTAACCTACATCAATTCCTCCGCGGAAATCAAAGCGGAAACGGATATTTGCTGTACGTCGGCCAATGCTGTGCGCGTCGTGAACTCCGTCGATTCCGATGAAATCATCTGGGTGCCGGATAAGAACCTGGGCCACTACGTCCAGCAGAAAACCGACAAGAAGATGATTATTTGGGAAGGCTATTGCAACACGCATGACATGCTGACGGTGAAAGACGTTGAAGAAATGAAGGCGAAGTATCCGAACGCGCAATTCGTCGTACATCCGGAATGCCGTCCTGAAGTCGTGGAGCTTGGCGATTTTGTCGGCAGCACGACCGCTATTATTAAATATTGCAAAGAGTCCGACTGCCAAGAGTTCATCGTCGGCACGGAAGACGGTACCGGGTATCAGCTTCGTCTGGACAGCCCGAACAAAACGTTCCATTTTGCAACGAAATATTTGGTTTGCCCGAACATGAAGGTCAACAATCTTAAGAAGCTCGTGAAATGCCTGGAGACGATGCAGCCGCAAATTTACGTACCAGAAGATGTCGCCAGCAAAGCTCGTCTATCCTTAGAGCGCATGCTGCAGGTGAAGTAATATGAGCGGCCTACTTTCCGAAGAGAGGAAAGCATCGACTATGATTCCACGTTACCTTGTCGACGCGCAGCTCGAGGAGCTGCCGGTTATTTATAAAGACGTTATTGTAATCGGGGCCGGCATCGCCGGTCTTTTTACCGCTATTAAAGCAAGCGATGACAATGAAGTATTGATGATTACGAAGAAATCGCTGCTCGACAGCAACACCAGATATGCCCAAGGCGGTATCGCGGCCGTCATCTCGGAGGACGATTCGCCCGCTTATCATCGCCAAGATACTCTGATCGCAGGGGCCGGACTTTGTTCTGCCGAAGCGGTGGACGTGCTTGTGCATGAGGGCACGATGGGCGTTGAAGATTTGGTGCGGATGGGTACCAAGTTCGATGTCGAGAATGGCGAATTCGCGCTAACCAAAGAGGGAGCGCACAGCCAGCGGCGCATTTTGCATGCCAACGGCGATGCCACCGGATTCGAGATCGTTCGTGCACTATCGGAGAAAGCGGTGGCCAACCCCCGCATCGAGGTGTGGGACGATCATTTTGTCATAGATTTGATTACGGATGATAACGTATGCGTGGGCGCGCTGGTTCAGAAGCCGGACGGGCAGCGTCTTATCGTGCGCGGCAAAGCGACGATTCTATGTTCCGGCGGTACGGGGCAGTTGTATCGTTATACGACGAACCCGGAAGTCGCCACAGGAGACGGGATCGCGATGGCTTACCGTGCAGGGGCCGATATTCGCGATATGGAATTCGTTCAATTCCATCCGACGTCGCTCTGTTATCCGGGCGCTCCGCGCTTTCTTATTTCGGAAGCGGTTCGCGGCGAAGGCGCCGTGCTGCGCAATATTCGCGGCGAACGGTTCATGGAGAAATACCATGAGCAGCTGGAGCTTGCACCGCGCGATGTCGTGGCACGGGCGATCGTCAGCGAGATGGAAGCAACGAAGTCGACGTTCGTGTTCTTGGACGTGACGCATGAATCGGCAGATATGGTCAGACACCGGTTTCCGAATATTTATGAGTTCTGCTTGAATTTCGGGCTTGATTTAACGACAGACTGGATTCCCGTCGCGCCTGCGGCGCATTATATGATGGGTGGCGTCAAAACCGATTTGAACGGCGAAACTAATTTGTCCCGCTTGTTCGCTTGCGGCGAGTGCTCATCGACGGGCGTTCATGGAGCGAATCGGCTTGCGAGCAATTCGTTGTCCGAAGCGATCGTCTTCGGCCGCCGGATCGTCGAACGGATCAATTCGCTGACGCCGCTTGACGAGGGCGACATTCACCTTCATATGGATTCGCTGGCGCGCAGCGAGGCTCCCATTCAAGCGGTCGTGGAGAAGCGGCTGAAGCTGCAGAAGATCATGGTGCGTTACGCCGGCTTGAACCGGAATGCGCATGGGTTGATTAAAGGAGCCGAAGAGCTTAATCGGCTCAGCTCGATTTTCCGCTCGGTCATCTCGAAGCGCGAGGAGTACGAATTTGCGAATTTGCTCACCTGCGCGATGTTGACGACGAAGGGCGCGATTACCCGTGAAGAGAGCCGGGGTGCGCATAGCCGCGAGGATTTTCCGGAACGGGACGATTTGGTTTGGCGCAAGCACGTCGTGCTCAATCGCGAACACGGCTTAACAGAGGAGCGGATTGAACATGTTTGAAACAACGTTGGCTGCAGCTGGAGGCGTTAGCGCAGACGAAGTACGCGCGCATATTCGGGCTTGGCTTGCTGAGGATATAGGAACAGGCGATATTACGAGCTGGGCGACGATTCCTGCGGGGACTCAATCGAAGGCGATTATTCACATGAAGGATTCCGGCATTATGGCCGGCATTCCGATTGCTCGCTTGGTATTTGAAGTCGTTGATGCGACGCTTGAATTCCGTCCGCTCGCGACTGACGGGGATGCCGTTACGAAAGGCGACGTCATTGCTGAAGTGGAAGGCAGCACGCACAGCATTCTCACCGGGGAGCGGCTTGCGCTGAACCTGATGCAGCGGCTGTCTGGTATTGCGACCAAGACCCGTGCATTCGTGGATGTCTTGGAAGGCTTGCCGACTCGTTTAGTCGATACGCGCAAGACAACGCCGGGACATCGTATGCTGGAGAAGTATGCGGTTCGGGTCGGCGGCGGTTTCAATCACCGTTTCGGCCTATACGATGCCGTTATGATCAAAGACAATCATATCAAGGGTTCGGGCGGTATTACAGGCGCAGTAAACGCCGCGCGTCACGCGATTCCTCACACGATGAAAATCGAAGTTGAGACCGAGTCGCTGGAGCAGGTTGAAGAAGCACTCGCTTGCGGCGCCGACATTATTATGCTCGACAATATGCCGCATGATCGGATGCGCCAAGCGACGGCGATGATTAAAGCCCGTGCCCCGCATGTGATCGTCGAAGCATCGGGTAACGTCCGTCTGGATACGGTTCGCGCCATCGCGGAATGCGGCGTAGACGTAATTTCGGTAGGCGGCCTGACCTATTCGTTCCAATCCTTGGACATCAGTCTGGATTTGCACGGTAAGAAGGGAGGCGTCACCGCTTGATCGCTGTCGTCGACGTAGGCAATACGAATATCGTGCTCGGCATTTACGAAGGCCGAAAGCTGCTTTATCATTGGCGCCTCAGCACGAACCGTTCGGCAACTGTGGACGAATACGGCATTATGATCCACAACTTGTTCCAGATCGCTAACGTGAAGCTGGATCAAATTCAAGGTGTCATTATTTCTTCCGTAGTGCCTCCGCTTATGCGTACGCTGGAACAATTGAGTTTGAAGTATCTGAGGAAATCCCCGCTCGTCGTCGGCCCCGGCATTAAGACTGGCCTGAATATTCGCTACGAGAATCCGCGCGAAGTAGGTGCTGACCGGATCGTTAATTCCGTGGCAGGCATCGAGAAGTACGGCGCGCCGCTCATCGTAGTCGATTTCGGGACGGCGACGACGTTCGATTACATCGATGCGGACAGCAACTATTTGGGCGGCGCGATCGTGCCGGGCATTGGGATTTCGACGGAGGCGCTGTATCAGCGCGCCGCGAAGCTGCCTCGAATCGAACTGGTCAGACCGAAGAGCGTCATCGGCCGGAACCCCGTTACCTCCATGCAAGCCGGTATTATTTTCGGATATGCGGGTCAAGTGGACGGTATCGTGAATCGCATTCGCAAAGAATTTAACGTCAACCCGCGCGTCATTGCTACCGGAGGACTGGCTGATCTCATCGCAGCCGAATCGGAGACGATCGAAGAGGTGGATCCGCTGCTGACGCTGGAAGGCCTTCGGATGATTTACGAGCGAAATCAAGACTAAACACAACCTGCTTGGACATCGCGCACCGCAGGTAGATAAAAGCAAGTCGGTTAGGAGACCATCAACATGGCAGAAGAAACGAAGAAACACGATTACCTCGTCCGAGGCACCGCTTGGAATGGCCAGCTTCGCGTACTTGCCGTGCAGACGACAGAACTAGTCGAGGAGCTGCGCAAGCGGCATCACACGCTGCCGACAACAACGGCTGCCTTGGGACGCACGGCTACGGCCGGCGCGATTATGGGCGCGATGTTGAAAGGCAATGAGAAACTGACGATCCAGGTTAAAGGCGACGGTCCTGTAGGCCAGATCGTCGTGGATGCCAATGCCAACGGCGAAGTCCGCGGTTACGTGGATAACCCGCAGGTACAGCTGGCAAGCAATGCACAGGGCAAGCTTGACGTGGCGGGCGCCGTGGGACGCACGGGCTACATCCATATTATTAAAGACCTCGGGCTCAAGGAGCCGTATCGCGGCAGTACGCCGATTGTCTCTGGAGAGCTGGCGGAAGATTTCACGTACTATTTTGCCACTTCGGAACAAACGCCGTCCGTCGTCGGCTTGAGCGTGCTCGTCGATGAGTATGGCCAAGTCATTACGGCCGGAGGCTTCATCGTCCAAGTGATGCCGGGCATGACCGAGGAAGGAATCGACAGACTCGAGGCGGCAATTGCCGGACTTCCTCCGATTTCCGTGTTAATGGAGCAAGGGGAAACCCCTGAAGGCTTGCTGCGCTGGGTGGTAGGGGAAGACGTACAGCTCATGGACGAGCTAGGCGTCGTCTTCAAATGCCAATGCTCCAAAGAACGAGTAGAACGGACCATGATCAGTATGGGCGAGCATGACCTTAAACAGATTATCGAAGAAGACGGACAAGCTGAAGTCGAGTGTCATTTCTGCAACGAGAAGTACGTATTTGACCGCCCGCAGCTGGAAATGCTGCTCGAACAGGCAAAGCCGAAACCGATGCAATAACAATGCATGAACCATGCATAACGATGCAGGAACAATGCATTATCGGAGGCTCAAGCAATTATGAATAAGGACCGGGTGCTGAAGCGCATCGTGCTGCTGCAAGCATTGTGTTTGATCATATTGGCGTTTATCGTCGTTTACCGCGTGCTGCTGCCGCCGAAGACTGCCCCGCAGGTGCCGCCGAAAGGAACGCAGGATCACGATCACGCTGCGCCCCCTTCGGTAAACCCGTCCGATCCCATCGCGGCAAAGGTTGGCGGCGAGTCCATTACGGTTAGCGAGTTGACTGCTCAGCTTCGGAAGCAATACGGCGACACTGTGCTGCGCACGCTCATGGTGCGCGCCGCGATTCGCATGGAAGCGCTCGCTTACGGACTGGAAGTCACAAGCGACGAGATGGATAAGGGACTGGCCGCCATGATGGCAGGCTACGAGAGCGAACAGAATTATTACGACTCGATGAAGGATCAGCTTGGCATGTCGCCGGACGACATTCGCGAGGATTTGAGGTACCGGCTGCTGCTGCAGAAGATCGCAGTGAAGACTGCCGTTGTGAGCGAAGCCGAAGAGGACGCCTACATCGCGGACAACGATCAGGAGTTTGCGGCCCACACCGAGCTGCGCCTCTCGTGGATCGTGACGAGTTCCGAGAAGGCGGCCGGCGATGTGCTCGATAAACTGGCAGACGGCGAGGATTTTGCGCTAATGGCCCAGACGTATTCGATTGATTCCGATACGGCATCCGATGGCGGAGATCTTGGCTATGTCGACGCGGATGATCCCATCATGGATCCCAATCTGCTCGAGGCAGCGAAGAAGTTGAATGTCGGCGAGTCGACTGGTCCGATCCAGGTCGAACAAGGCCAAGCGATCATCCAACTGACGGAGAAGAAGACGGAAGAACGGCTCGACCAACAGCAAATTCACGAACAGGCGCGCACGGAAATTGCCATCGGCAAACTGAACGGCGAGCAGGCGATCGAAGACAGTTTGCTGAAGAAATACAACGCCGTCGTCATTCCATAGAACCGGGTACAACAGCCTATCGCAATGAAACTGGCTATTGACAACTACTGGGCATAATTGATAAGATGTAGGCAATACCAACTGAATTAGTCGGAATAAGGAGGAGCAACTTTTCATGGCTAAAATTGTACAAAGCGTAACTGAACTCATCGGAGATACACCGCTTGTCCGTTTGAACCGTCTGGTGCCTGAGGATAGCGCAGAAATCTACGTTAAACTTGAATATCAAAACCCGGGTGCAAGCGTTAAGGACCGGATTGCGATCAGCATGATCGAAGTTGCCGAGCAAGAAGGACGCATCAAACCGGGCGATACGATCGTTGAGCCTACAAGTGGCAATACGGGTATTGGCTTGGCGATGGTCGCTGCAGCGAAAGGCTACAAAGCGATTCTCGTTATGCCTGAGACGATGAGTATCGAGCGCCGCAATTTGCTTCGTGCTTACGGTGCGGAACTCGTTCTGACGCCAGGCTCGGAAGGCATGAACGGTGCGGTTCGCCGTGCAGAAGAAATGCAAGCCGAGAACCCTTCATACTTCATTCCGCAACAATTCAAGAACCAAGCGAACGTGAAGGTTCACCGTGAAACGACGGGTCCGGAAATCGTTGAAGCGATCAACTCGCTTGACGGCAAGCTCGATGCGTTTGTGGCAGGGATTGGAACCGGCGGTACGATTTCCGGCGCAGGCGAAGTATTGAAACAAAACTTCCCTAACATCCGCATCGTAGCGGTTGAGCCATCGGCATCTCCGCTGCTGTCCGGCGGCAGCCCAGGCGGCCACAAAATCCAAGGGATCGGCGCTAACTTCATCCCTGAGATCCTGAACCGCGAAATCTATGATCAAGTCATTACGATCGAGAACGAGGAAGCGTTTGAAACCGCTCGCCGCGCTGCGAAAGAAGAAGGCATTCTTTGCGGTATTTCCTCCGGCGCCGCAATCTTTGCGGCACTGCAAGTGGCGAAAGAACTTGGCAAAGGCAAACGCGTTGTTGCGGTCGTTCCGTCCAATGGCGAACGTTACCTGTCCACGCCGCTGTTCAACTTCGAGAACTAATACCGGCTATTGCCGATCATACAGGAAGAGGACCTTCATTAGCGAAGGTCCTCTTTTGCATCCGGGCTACGGGGAAAGAGCAGCCTGTTCGTGATATGCTTTCCTTTTCCATGCAATTTCGGTATACTAGCTTCCAACAAAGAGCGACGGGCTCTTAAGAACGGGACTTGAAGCGAAAGGCGGCAATCATCATGGAACGGACGGCCATTCAAGACTGGCTGGAATGGCAGGCGCAGGGCTACACGGCGCTGCCGCTGCTAATAAGGCGCCCGCTGGACGGAGGGGATGGCGGACGTCCTGCCTCATGGGAATCCGCGTGGAAGGCGGCGGCCCCTTACGCGTTTGTATTGGAAAGCGGAAAGGTCGGCCGTTACACCTACTTAGGGCTGCAACCGTCATCCGTTATTCGCGGCAAAGGCGCGCGCGCGGAGGCGGTCGACCAGGCGAGCGGCAGCGTGACCGTATACGAGCAGAAACCGCTTGAAGCGGTGCGCAGCTGGATGGGCGGACGCAAGGCGCCGCGCGTGACTGGGGCGCCGAAATGGACGGGCGGCTGCGCGGGCTTCTGGAGCTACGATGTCATTCGATCGATCGAGCGCCTTCCCGAACAGGCGGCGGATGATCTGGCCTTGCCGGATTATATGTTTATGCGGATGGATGAGCTGTGGATCATCGACCATGAACAACAGCAGTTATATGCTGTCGTTCATACCGAAGTTCCGTCTGCCGCTTCGCAGGCCATGCTGGAATCCTTGTACAGGGCCGCGTCCGCTCGGGCAGATCAATTGATGGCGCAATGGGAGGCGTTCGCTGGCGGCCAGTCCGGGGAGAAGGCAAATGCGCTCCGCGAAGAACGCGTCCGATTCATGGAGTCGCGGATGGCTGTAGTGGACGCGCAGCCGATCGACGGGATCCAATCCCCGTTTACCCAATCGGCGTATCAGATCGCGGTAGAGCGGATTCGAGACTATATCTCGGCGGGCGACGTCTTTCAGGTGAACTTGTCTCAGCGACAGGACCGTTCGTCCAAGGCGGATCCGCGCGAGCTTTACGAATGGCTGCGCCTGGTGAATCCGTCGCCTTATATGGGGTACATGAGCGCTCCCGACTTCCAGCTGGTATCGGCTTCGCCCGAGCTGCTGGTGGAGCTGGCCGACGGGAAGCTGGCAACGCGGCCGATCGCGGGCACGCGGCGTCGCGGCCGGACGGAAGATGAGGACCGCAAGATGGCCGAAGAGCTGCTCGGTACGGAGAAAGAGCGGGCGGAGCACATCATGCTCGTCGACCTGGAGCGCAATGATCTTGGCCGTATATCGGCGTACGGGTCGGTCAAGGTAGAGGAACTAATGGTGATCGAATACTACAGCCATGTCATGCATCTCGTCTCTCAAGTCGAAGGCCGGCTGGCCCAAGGCAAGGATGCTTACGATGTGATTGGCGCCACATTCCCGGGCGGAACGATTACCGGCGCGCCCAAAATCCGCACCATGGAAATCATCGAAGAATTGGAACCGACGAGGCGCGGCCCGTACACGGGTTCCATGGGATGGATTGACTACAACGGAGATATGGAATTTAATATTATTATACGTACAATGCTTGTGAAGGACGAGGTCGTTCACATTCAGGCCGGAGCCGGTATCGTGATCGATTCCTTGCCGGAGCGGGAATACTTCGAATCGATGAATAAGGCGAAGGCGCTTTGGAAGGCGATACAATACAGCGAGCAGTGGTCGGAACAGGGCTGAGCGAAGCCCGGCCCCTATTGCGGCTGTCGTCTACTTAGTGACCGAAGGGGGAAACGCGCATGATATTGGTGATTGATAACTACGACTCGTTTACGTATAACTTGGTTCAGTATCTGGGTGAGCTGGGTGAGGAGATCGTCGTCAAACGTAATGACGAAATCGATTTGGATGGTATTGCCGCGCTGAAGCCGGATCATATTCTCATTTCACCTGGACCGTGCAGTCCTAATGAGGCAGGCGTCAGTCTTGCTCTCATCGATCGGTTCAAGGGCGAAATCCCGATCTTCGGCGTTTGCCTCGGCCATCAAGCAATTGGACAAGCATTCGGCGGCGACGTCGTGCGCGCGGAGAAGCTGATGCACGGCAAAACCTCGCAGATTTTCCACGACGGCCGGACCGTCTTCGCTGGCATCCCGTCGCCTTACACGGCGACAAGGTACCACTCGCTTATCGTGAAGCGGGAAACGCTGCCGGACTGCCTGGAGATCAGCGCAGAAACGGAAGAGGGCGAAATCATGGGACTTCGCCATAAGGAATACGCCATTGAAGGCGTGCAGTTCCACCCGGAATCCATCATTACCGAGAATGGGTTCACCCTGCTTCGTAACTTTCTTAATTTGCGGGCAGGCGCGGCACGATGAATATCGGATGGAACGGAAGCATCAAGCGTCAGGAGGAAGCCGTGATCTCGGTCTACGATCACGGTTTTTTGTATGGAATGGGTCTGTTCGAGACGTTCCGGACTTACGGGGGCATCCCCTATCTCTTGGATCGCCATTTGGAAAGGCTCTCGGAGGGCTGTCGATCTATTGGCATACGATATGAGCCGGACGAACAGCAGATTCGTTCCTGGCTTCGCGAGCTGATGGCCTCGAATGGGCTGATCGAAGCCTACGTCAGGCTAACCGTTACGGCGGGAGAAGGTATTGTCGGCCTTCCGTCCGGGGACTATGAAGCGCCCAACGTCTTGCTGCTCGTAAAGCCGCTGCCGGCTGCCAGTCCGGAGCTATACAGGTCGGGGAGGGAACTTGTGCGGCTATCGACGCTCCGCAATACGCCGGAAGGCGAAATTCGTTTAAAATCGTTGCACTACATGAATAATATCCTTGCGAAGCGGGAATTAACGGCTATAGGGACTGCGCCGGGCGCGGAAGGACTTATGCTTACAAAGGAAGGCTGGCTGTCTGAAGGAATCGTCAGCAACTTGTTCTTTGCCCGCGGGGGCAGGCTGTATACGCCGTCCATCGCGACAGGCATTCTGCCGGGCGTGACGCGGGCGCGCGTGCTCGAACTGGCTGCGCAGGAAGGCGTGGAGGCGGAGGAAGGCTTCTATACCTGGGAACAAATCATGCAGGCTGAAGAAATTTGGGTGACCAATTCCGTACAGGAACTTGTGCCCGTTACAACATTGCGAGATACCGAAGGGCGCACGCGGAGCGTCGGTACCGGACAGGCCGGACCGATGACAGCCAGACTGTTGTCCCTTTATCGGGAGGATACAAACAAGTGAATGAATCTATGCTTTCCAAATTGCAGACGCCAATGAACAACCAGTGGCCGTATAAACGCACCTATACCTTTACGGGAGGAGCCAAGCTGGAGCTTGGCAGTCGAACCGCTATAATGGGCATCTTGAACACGACGCCGGACTCGTTCTCCGATGGCGGCCGATATAGCGATGTTGAAGCTGCCGTACGCCATGCACGCCAGTTGGCAGCCGAGGGCGCCGATATCATCGATATCGGCGGGGAATCCACTAGGCCGGGCTTCGCGGCGGTATCGCTGGAGGAAGAGCTGAAGCGGGTTTTGCCTGCGATACGGGCCATTCGGGAGGCGCTTCCGGACATGCCGATCTCCATCGATACGTACAAGGCCGAGACCGCCAAGCAAGCACTTGAAGCAGGCGCTCATATCATCAATGACATTTGGGGGCTGAAGAGCGATCCGCGCATGGCGGAGGTTGCGGCAGCTTTTCGTTGTCCGGTCATCATCAGTCATAATCGCCATGACCGCGACTATGCCGATTTGGCAGAGGATGTGCTGGCCGATCTGCGGGAGAGCGTAGCCATTGCGCGCGCTGCCGGCGTGACCGATGATAACATCTGGCTGGATCCCGGCATCGGGTTTGCCAAGACCCATGAAGACAATCTGGCGCTCATGAATCAGCTCTATAAGCTGACGGGAGAAGGCTATCCTGTCCTGCTCGGCACGTCGCGCAAGAAATTTATCCGCGAAACATTGGGCTTGCAGACGCACGAGATCGCGTTCGGCACAGCGGCGACGACGGCGCTCGGCATCGTGCAAGGCTGCCAGCTCGTACGGGTGCATGACGTTCGCAGCAACCGCGAAACCGCGTTGATGACCGATGCAATCGTCTATTCCGGTTTATGCCGTCACTAGAAAAGGGGAATGAAGTATGGCAATGGATAAAATGATTTTGCGAGGCATGCGGTTTTTCGGTTATCATGGCGTTTTTCCGGAAGAAAACAAGTTAGGCCAGCAGTTCTATGTCGATCTGACCATTCGGCTCGATTTATCCGAGGCGGCAGCGACGGACAACCTGGAAGCGACCGTGAATTATGCCGAAATCCACACATTGGTGAAGAAGGTCGTCGAAGGGCCGCCGTTCAAACTGATCGAGGCTTTAGCTGGTCACATTGCATCGACCGTGCTCGACGCTTATACTAGTGTAAATGAAGTGACGGTATCCGTAACGAAGCCGAATCCGCCGTTCGAAATTTATTTTGACGGCGTGACGGTGGAACTTTGCAGAAAGCGGGATGACCATGGAAGACTACAACCCGCCGGGAACTAACGAGCGGATGATCGGAGAAGGCGGCGTTGCCTATATCGCGCTGGGCTCCAACGTCGGGGATCGTGCAAAGCTCTTGCAAGACGCGCTTCTGATGCTGGAGCGGCATCCCGATATCAAGGTCCTTCGCGTATCGGCCGTGTACGAAACCGAACCTGTCGGCTATACCGACCAGCCGGCCTTTCTTAATATGGCTGCCGCCCTGGACACGTCGCTCTCGCCTCTGCAGCTTCTTCGTGCCATGCTTGGCATGGAACTGCAGCTCGGCCGTACGAGAGATGTCCGCTGGGGGCCGCGCACGATCGATTTGGATTTGCTGCTTTACGAAGGAGTCGCGATGTCCGGCGAGGAGCTGACGCTGCCCCATCCGCGCATGATGGAACGGGCATTCGTGCTCGTGCCGCTCTCTGATGTGCTGGAAGATGGGCATCCGCTTTACGCGCAGGCGACGGAATTGGCGCAGCAAGCGTTACAGGACAGAGGGGAAGGAATCGCGCTATGGAATACGATCAATTGGCAGGGCGCGTCCGCGCATTCCGGAAGCTGAAAGGGTACACGCAACAGGAACTGGCTGCAAAGCTGGAAATATCCGTTGCCGTGCTCGGCTCCTTGGAGCGGGGAACGCGCAAGCCCGACCCGAAGCTGCTGGAACGCATCTCGGACGCGCTCGGGATTAGCTACTCCGACTTAACCGCCGAGTCGTAATTGACCGGCAAAGCAACGAAATAATAAAGAAAATACCTCCGCGAGTCAGAAGGGAGACTGGGTGTCCATGCTCAAAATCGGAAACATCGAGATGAAGAATAGAGTCGTGCTGGCACCGATGGCAGGCGTGTGCAACCCGGCTTTTCGACTGATTGCCAAAGAGTTCGGCACTGGCCTTGTTTGCGCCGAGATGGTAAGCGACAAGGCGATCTTGCACGGCAACAAGCGCACGATGGAAATGCTCTTCGTCGATGAGCGCGAGAAGCCGCTGAGCCTGCAAATTTTCGGCGGCGACCGCGAGTCGCTGGTGGAAGCGGCGAAAGTCGTCGACAAACAAACGAATGCGGACATAATCGATATCAATATGGGTTGCCCCGTGCCGAAAGTGACCAAATGCGACGCGGGCGCCCGTTGGCTGCTCGACCCGAACAAGATCTATGAAATGGTATCGGCGGTCGTTGAAGCGGTGGAGAAGCCGGTAACGGTCAAAATGCGCATCGGCTGGGACAGCGAGCACATTTTTGCGGTCGAGAACGCCCAAGCGGTCGAACGTGCGGGCGGCAAAGCAGTCAGCGTTCATGGACGAACAAGGGAGCAGTTGTATACCGGTACGGCCAATTGGGATATTATAAGGGATGTTAAGCAAGCGGTATCCATTCCCGTTATTGGAAACGGCGACGTGTTCACGCCAGAGGATGCGCAGAAGCTGCTTGATCAAACGGGCTGCGACGGCGTCATGATCGGGCGCGGCGCACTCGGCAACCCTTGGATGCTGTATCGCACGATTCATTATTTGACGACGGGCGAGCTGCTGAACGATCCGTCGGCCCGCGAGAAAATGGACGTGGCGATTCTTCACATGGACAGGCTCGTTAACCTTAAAGGCGAGTTCACGGCTGTCCGCGAAATGCGCAAGCATTTGGCTTGGTACCTGAAGGGTATTCCAGGCGCGGCTCAGGTGAAGGACGTTATCATGGAAGAAACGACACGTGACAAAATGGTGCAAATTTTGGGGGATTTTGTCGAGTCGCTGGGCGATACGAGCGAGACGCCAGTAACTGCAGTCACATCTACCAGAAACGAAGCGGTATACCATTAATAAGAGAGCAAAGGATTCATACGGGTCCTTTGCGATTGGCGAAGTTAAGCGATTACATTTGGAATTGGCTTTCGTTGACATATAGATGAACATGAAATATAATCTTCCAATAACAAACCGTCTGCCTGGGGTTTGGGGATGTCGAACTGCTTACTGCGCGGTGTCATCATGGGCATGGAGCGTAATATATTAAGTAACAGTGAATTCATACAACGTATGAATAAAAGCCACACGACAGGAGAAATGGTCACATGAGCGATAAAGAGATTATTCTTACACAGGACGGTCTAAATAAGCTTGAAGACGAACTGGAGAACTTGAAATCCGTCAAGCGCCGCGAAGTAGCTGAACGGATCAAAGTGGCGATCGGATATGGCGATATCAGCGAGAACTCCGAGTACGAAGATGCGAAGAACGAGCAGGCATTTATCGAAGGCCGTATCATTACGTTGGAGAAAATGCTCCGCAACGCCCGCATCATCAATAACGACGAGATCGACATCGATACTGTCAGCATTGGTTCCATCGTAACGGTGGAAGACCTGGAATTCGG
>NZ_CP048286.1:3340000-3525000 GCF_010365285.1 Paenibacillus rhizovicinus | reverse complement strand
CGAACTCGGAGATAGCTGGTTCTCCCCGAAATAGCTTTAGGGCTAGCCTCGGAATTGAGAGTCGTGGAGGTAGAGCACTGATTGGGTGCGGGGCCCGCCAAGGGTTACCAAGTCCAGTCAAACTCCGAATGCCATGTACTTATATCCGGGAGTCAGACAGTGAGTGCTAAGATCCATTGTCAAGAGGGAAACAGCCCAGACCATCAGCTAAGGTCCCCAAGTGTGTGTTAAGTGGGAAAGGATGTGGAGTTGCAAAGACAACCAGGATGTTGGCTTAGAAGCAGCCACCATTTAAAGAGTGCGTAATAGCTCACTGGTCGAGTGACTCTGCGCCGAAAATGTAACGGGGCTAAACACACCACCGAAGCTATGGCTTGATGCGTATGCATCAGGGGTAGGGGAGCGTTGAATGTACGTTGAAGTCAGACCGTAAGGACTGGTGGAGCGCATTCAAGTGAGAATGCCGGTATGAGTAACGAAAAGACAAGTGAGAATCTTGTCCGCCGTAAGACTAAGGATTCCTGAGGAAGGCTCGTCCGCTCAGGGTAAGTCGGGACCTAAGGCGAGGCCGAAAGGCGTAGTCGAAGGACAACAGGTTGATATTCCTGTACCACCGTAAGCCGTTACGAGCAATGGGGTGACGCAGAAGGATAGTGACGCGGACTGATGGATGTCCGTCCAAGCAGTGAGGCTGATGTGTAGGCAAATCCGCACATCGTTAAGGCTGGGCTGTGATGGGGAGCGAAAATTGCAGTAGCGAAGGTCATGAGTTCAGGCTGCCAAGAAAAGCCTCTAGCCAGGTGAAGGTGCCCGTACCGCAAACCGACACAGGTAGTCGAGCAGAGTATGCTAAGGCGCTCGGAAGAACTCTCGTTAAGGAACTCGGCAAAATGACCCCGTAACTTCGGGAGAAGGGGTGCCTCGGTAGGGTGAATAGCCCGAGGGGGCCGCAGTGAAAAGGCCCAAGCGACTGTTTAGCAAAAACACAGGTCTGTGCGAAGCCGTAAGGCGAAGTATACGGGCTGACGCCTGCCCGGTGCTGGAAGGTTAAGGGGAGTGGTTAGCCGCAAGGCGAAGCTATGAACCGAAGCCCCAGTAAACGGCGGCCGTAACTATAACGGTCCTAAGGTAGCGAAATTCCTTGTCAGGTAAATTCTGACCCGCACGAATGGCGTAACGACTTGGGCGCTGTCTCAACGAGAGATCCGGTGAAATTTTAATACCTGTGAAGATGCAGGTTACCCGCGACAAGACGGAAAGACCCCATGGAGCTTTACTGCAGCTTGATATTGGACTTTGGTACGATCTGTACAGGATAGGTGGGAGCCTAGGAAATCGGAGCGCCAGCTTCGATGGAGGCATCGTTGGGATACCACCCTGATCGTATCGGAGTTCTAACCTGGTACCGTAATCCGGTACAGGGACCGTGTCAGGTGGGCAGTTTGACTGGGGCGGTCGCCTCCTAAAATGTAACGGAGGCGCCCAAAGGTTCCCTCAGAATGGTTGGAAATCATTCGTAGCGTGCAAAGGCATAAGGGAGCTTGACTGCGAGACCTACAAGTCGAGCAGGGACGAAAGTCGGGCTTAGTGATCCGGTGGTACCGCATGGAAGGGCCATCGCTCAACGGATAAAAGCTACCCTGGGGATAACAGGCTTATCTCCCCCAAGAGTCCACATCGACGGGGAGGTTTGGCACCTCGATGTCGGCTCATCGCATCCTGGGGCTGAAGTAGGTCCCAAGGGTTGGGCTGTTCGCCCATTAAAGCGGTACGCGAGCTGGGTTCAGAACGTCGTGAGACAGTTCGGTCCCTATCTGTCGTGGGCGTAGGAAATTTGAGAGGAGCTGTCCTTAGTACGAGAGGACCGGGATGGACGCACCGCTGGTGTACCAGTTGTTCCGCCAGGAGCATCGCTGGGTAGCCAAGTGCGGACGGGATAAGCGCTGAAAGCATCTAAGCGTGAAGCCCCCCTCAAGATGAGATTTCCCAGTATGTAAGACCCCTTGAAGACGACGAGGTTGATAGGTTCGAGGTGGAAGCGCAGCAATGCGTGGAGCTGACGAATACTAATCGGTCGAGGGCTTATCCAAGAACATGCTCGTTTCAGCTAATGCAAGAAACCTTCGCAAAGGTTCGTATCCAGTTTTCAGGGTGTAAGTGCTCTGAGTAAGCATAGCGCATTCCGACCAGGAAGACGCCCGTTTGGTGGCGATGGCGGAGGGGAACCACGCGTACCCATCCCGAACACGACCGTTAAGCCCTCCAGCGCCGATGGTACTTGGACCGCAGGGTCCTGGGAGAGTAGGACGTTGCCAAGCACGATGAACCGACTGCATAGATGCAGTCGGTTTTTTGTTGTTTATTTCATCCATTGCTGGTGACAACTCCTTCACAACTCTAACCATTGGAGAGAACATACTACAGGTAATGTAGTGTGATGGGAGCTGAGTATGAAGATGTTGAAGCGTGTACAGGGCATAGTATTGGCCATGTCGGCCATCATCGGAATGATGGGATGCAGCAGTCAGAACCATAAAGATAAGGAAATGCTGCCGCCATTACCGGCACAATCATTCGCAAATTCGACAAAATCAATTCAGCTTCATTCAATCAAGTCGACGCGTCGACCTGTTAAACCAACTAAATTCCACCTAAAGGGCGTGTCGGAAGACAAACAAGTCGAAGGCGCATCTCGACAAGGCATGCATCGGGCGGTTGAAGCTGATTCCCGGGAGGCTATTGCGGGGCAATCCTTGTCTAGCCGGAGGCAGCCGGTAAGAGGGATCTATGTATCCGGGTGGGTGGCAGGCAGCAAGCATCGACTTGATCGGCTTATTCAGTTAGTGGACAAGACGGATTTGAATGCTATGGTGATCGATGTGAAAAATGATTACGGCCAGCTGACGTATCGCTCCTCACTGCCTGCCGTTAAAGCCATTGGTGCGGATCGGCACGTTGCAATTAATGATATATCGGGATTGATTTGCAAATTAAAAGCGAAAAATATCTATGTAATTGGCCGAGTCGTGGCTTTCAAGGACCCGCTTTATGCGAAGCAGTATCCGGCAATGGCGCTGCAGAAGAGGAATGGCGGTGTCTGGCACGACGTTCAAGGGAAGGCTTGGCTTGATCCTTTCCAGTCGCAGGTTCGAACGTATAATATAGCCATTGCGGAAGAGGCCGCGGCGAAAGGGTTTGACGAAATTCAATTCGATTATGTGCGCTTTCCGGACAATGGGGGCAAAGTGGATCGGGAGGTTCGATACTATAATCCCCGAGGGAAATCGAAGGCGCAAATGATTTCCACGTTCCTGAGCAGCGCGCGTCATCAACTGCATGTTAAAGGGGCGCGTGTCTCTGCGGATGTATTCGGATTGGTAACCTCTTCGACAAACGATATGGGGATTGGGCAATCCTGGCGGTCGATCTCGGGGGCGGTCGACGTGATTTCGCCGATGACCTATCCTTCCCACTATTCGACGGGGATGTATGGCGTGAAGCAGCCGGATTTAAGCCCTTACGCGATCATCCATCATGCCATGGCGGATGCTCAGCATCGGAATGCGATCATGCGGCAAAGCGGGCATGCCTCAACGGCGCAGGTTCGGCCATGGCTGCAAAGTTTTACCGCTAAATGGGTCCATCCTCATCAGACATACGGGGCTGAACAAGTGAACAAACAAGTACAGGCGGCACGTGATCAGGGCATAGATGAGTTTCTGCTATGGAGCTCTAATTGCAAATATGATTATCGTTCGTTGTTTTGACAAGATTCTGCAAGGGCCGCGACCTTGACAGCCCACTACCCCTCTGCTACTATTTCAATAATATACGCGGGTCCCGTTCAGAAACAGCGTTTTTTCAAGCTAGAACCTGACCTGGCACGCAAACGTTTGAGGAGGAACAAATCCGTGTGGGAAAATAAATTCGCCAAAGAAGGCTTAACCTTTGATGACGTGCTGCTCGTTCCGCGTAAGTCGGAAGTACTGCCAAGGGAAGTAGATGTATCGATTTCGCTCAGCCCGAATGTGAAGCTGAACATTCCATTGATGAGCGCCGGCATGGATACGGTAACGGAAGCCAAACTGGCGATTTCCATGGCTCGCGAGGGCGGTATCGGTATTATTCATAAAAATATGTCCATCGCTCAACAAGCGGAAGAAGTGGACCGCGTGAAACGTTCGGAGAGCGGCGTTATCACGAATCCGTTCTCGTTGACGGCAGACCACCATGTATACGACGCAGAAGAGCTTATGGGTAAATATCGGATCTCCGGCGTGCCTGTCGTAGACGGTAACCAGAAGCTGGTCGGTATCATTACGAACCGGGACCTTCGTTTCATCCATGATTTCTCCATGAAGATCAGCGAAGTGATGACGAAAGAGAATCTGATTACCGCACCTGTAGGCACAACGCTGCAGCAAGCGGAAGCGGTTCTGCAAAAGCATAAAATCGAGAAGCTGCCGCTGGTAGATGAAACGAATACGCTGAAAGGCCTCATCACCATTAAGGATATCGAGAAGGCGATCCAATTCCCGCACGCAGCGAAGGATCCGCAAGGACGTTTGTTATGCGGCGCGGCTGTCGGTATTGCGAAGGACACGCCTGAACGTGCCGAGGCGCTCGTTAACGCCGGCGTTGACGTGCTTGTCATCGATACGGCGCATGGCCATCAGAAGAACGTCATCGAAATGGTTCGCCTACTCCGCAGTAAGTACCCTGATTTGACGCTTGTGGCGGGCAATGTAGCGACTGGCGATGGTACGCGCGAACTGATCGAAGCCGGAGCTTCTGTCATTAAAGTCGGTATGGGACCAGGATCCATCTGTACGACGCGTATTATTGCAGGCATTGGCGTTCCGCAAATCACGGCAATTTATGATTGTGCATCCGTTGCCCGCGAATACAATGTTCCGATCATTGCGGACGGAGGCATCAAGTACTCCGGCGATGTGACGAAGGCCATTGCATCCGGCGCTAGCGCAATCATGATCGGCAGCCTTTTCGCCGGTACGGAAGAAAGCCCGGGCGAATCGGAAATTTATCAAGGACGCCGCTTTAAAGTTTACCGCGGCATGGGTTCCCTTGGCGCCATGAAAGAAGGCAGCAAAGACCGTTACTTCCAAGAGAACGAGAACAAGCTCGTTCCGGAAGGCATTGAAGGCCGCGTTGCCTACAAAGGCCCATTGGCCGATACGGTTCATCAGCTGATCGGCGGTTTGCGTTCCGGCATGGGATATTGCGGCGCGCAAAACATCGAAGAGCTGAAGAACGATACGCAGTTCGTTCGCATTACAAACGCAGGCTTGCGCGAAAGCCATCCGCATGACGTGCAAATTACGAAAGAAGCGCCGAACTACTCCCTGTAAATCATTCGGTTCGCCACCGTTTTTGAAATTGAGAACGGTGGTTTGCTCGGAGTCTAGGATGGAAATAAGACGTCAGGTTCTCTCTTAGATTGCGAGCAGTTGCGTCTTGTTCGCTTCATAGGACATAAGTCACAATCAGACAGGAAGATGGTGGATTTGGCCGTTTTCCTGTCTTTCTTTTTATGTATACGGCGCGCTTTGTGTTACAATACTAGAGTGAATTTATGATATTTTTGATAGAAAAGAGGAGAGAAGACGTTGAAACGGAAGAAGGGACGGGTACGTTTCGTACCGACCATTTGCGCGACTGTTATTGCCATGATGCTTACGACGAACCTAGGAACACATGCTGCACATGCAGATAAAGTGGAAGTCACGCCGAACCCCCTTGGAGTAGAGGCTCGTTCAGCGATTCTCATAGATGCCGATTCGGGACAGGTGCTGTATGCCGTTAATGCGGATAAAGCATACCCGCCGGCGAGCATGACGAAACTTATGACCGAATATTTGGTGCTGGAAGAGATCAGCGCAGGTCGTTTGAGCTTGACGGATATGGTAACGGCTACGAAAGAAGCGGCTTCCATTCCGCCGGACGGTTCTCAAATCTACTTGGCCGAAGGCGATCAGCATTCGGTAAAGGATTTATATATGGCTATGGCCGTCCAATCGGCGAACGATGCCACGATTGCGCTTGCCGACCGTATCGGAGGCACGGAGCAAGGCTTCGTCGAGAAGATGAATGAGACGGCGAAGGCGCTTGGCTTGAAATCGGCGCATTTTACAAGCGCAACGGGTCTTGCCGATACGACGGTAATTTCCGCAAGCGATTTGGCCAGATTCGCCAGTATTCTCATCAAGAAGCATCCGGAATTCCTCGATTTCTCCAAGACGCCAAGCTACAAGTTCCGTGAGCGCGATAAGACCGCAATGGTGAATTTGAACTGGATGCTGGAAACGAACAAATCAATTCCGAATTTCAAGCAATATGCGTATCCGGGCGTTGACGGCATGAAGACCGGCTATATCGGGTCTGCGGGCTACTGCTTTACGGGTACTGCGAAGCAAGGCGATTTGCGGTTGATTTCCGTCGTGATGGACACGTCGTCCAAGTCGTCCCGTTTCGTGCAAACGGCCAAGCTGTTCGACTACGGTTTTGATAATTTCGAGAAAAAGACGATTATCGCACCGAAATCGGTTGTAGAAACCAATAAGACGGTCAAAATAAAGAAGGGCGTTTCGAAGCAGGTGCCGATCGTGACCGCATCCGATGTTTCGTTCCTCGTGAAGAAGAATGGAACGCCTAACGTCACGCTGAGCAACGTGAAGCTGAAAGAGGGCGGAGAGCTCGTAGCTCCAATCGCAAGCGGAACCGTTGTCGGAACGGCAACGTATTCGTACAAGGATCCGGATACCGGCCAATCCCTGAACAAGACGATCAACCTGGTTACCTCGGAGGATGTCAAGAAGGCTAGCTGGTGGCGTTTGATGTTCCGCGGGTTGGGCAGCTTTATTTCCGGATTGTTTAAAGGCATCATGGATTTGTTCTAAACGGGGACGAGGATAGGCAACCATTTCAGTATGAATTCATGGTTGTCGATTGATCGCGGATGCTGTAAAATAAATGGTTAGAGCTAGTCCGGATAACGGAGGTAAGCATATAACGACGCGTATGCTTCCGAAGCGAGTTTTCGCTCGCGGGATGCACGTTAAAAGAAGCATCGCAATAACTTTTAGGAGGATTTTCACCATGGAAACAGGAACTTCGCGCGTAAAACGCGGTATGGCTGAAATGCAAAAAGGCGGCGTCATCATGGACGTTATGAATGCCGAGCAAGCTAAGATTGCCGAAGCGGCAGGCGCAACGGCCGTTATGGCCCTTGAGCGCGTACCTTCCGATATTCGCGCTGCCGGCGGCGTAGCCCGCATGGCTGATCCGACGGTTCTTGAGGAAGTCATGAAAGTCGTTTCGATTCCAGTAATGGCTAAAGCGCGTATCGGCCACTATGTAGAGGCTCGCGTACTGGAAGCACTGGGCGCCGACTACATCGATGAGAGCGAAGTGCTCACGCCTGCTGACGAAGTATTCCATATCTCCAAGCGCGATTTCACGGTTCCATTCGTGTGCGGTGCGAAAGATCTTGGCGAAGCGCTTCGTCGTATCCAAGAAGGCGCTGCGATGCTTCGTACGAAAGGCGAGCCGGGAACGGGCAACATCGTTGAGGCCGTTCGCCACATGCGTCTGATTACGGGCCAAATTCGTAAAGTACAGAACCTGTCCAAGGACGAGCTGTACCACGAAGCGAAGAACCTCGGCGTACCTTACGATCTGCTTCTGAACGTTCACGAAACAGGCAAGCTGCCTGTCGTTAACTTTGCAGCCGGCGGCGTAGCAACGCCATCCGATGCAGCGCTGATGATGCACCTGGGCGCTGACGGCGTGTTCGTCGGATCCGGTATTTTCAAATCCGAATATCCGGAGCGCTTCGCTCGTGCAATCGTTGAAGCAACGACACACTATACGGATTACAAGCTGATCGCGGAAGTATCCAAAAACCTGGGTACGCCGATGAAAGGCATCGAAATTTCGAAGCTGGCGCCGTCCGAGCGCATGCAGGACCGCGGCTTCTAAGATTATAAAGAAGGCGGTAAAGCGATGAAGATAGGCGTATTGGCGCTGCAAGGCGCCGTTGCTGAACATATAAGAAGCATTGAAGCTGCCGGCGGCGAGGGCATTGCCGTCAAGCGCACCGAGGAGCTTCAGGAGCTGGACGGGTTGATTATCCCCGGCGGCGAGAGCACGACGATCGGCAAGCTGATGCGCAGGTACGGCTTCATCGAGGCGGTCCGTGAATTCTCGAAGCAGGGTAAGCCGATCTTCGGCACATGTGCCGGTCTGATCGTGCTTGCAGAGCGCATCGAAGGCCAAGAGGATGCACATCTGCAGCTGATGGACATGACGGTTGCCCGCAATGCGTTCGGTCGACAACAGGAAAGCTTCGAGACCGACTTGGACATCAAAGGCATCAACGAGCCGGTACGCGCGGTATTCATCCGTGCGCCGCTCATTAAAGAAGTATCGCCAAGCGTCGATATTCTCTCGACCTACAACGGTGAAATTGTAACTGCTCGACAAGGCCATCTGCTGGCCTCGTCGTATCATCCGGAGCTGACGGACGATTATCGTCTGCATGCGTATTTCCTTGATATGGCGAAGGAAGCGGCTGCAGCTGGGGCAAAAGAATAAAGGCTGAAGACTGCGGGAGCGCAGTCTTTTTGCCGTAATGGCGCAGTTAAAGCTTCGTAGCATGGCTACCTGTCCCCCCCAAAGCGATTTTGCCGGGGCACGGTTTGGAGCGCGAGCACTATTGGAAACAATGAGAAGTAAATCATGAAGAGTCGAGAGGGGACGAATTAACGTGCTTGACGTAAAACTGCTACGGAATGATTTTGCCAAGGTAGAACAAGCGCTCGCGAATCGCGGGAAGTCGCTGGACCTGATTGCCGATTTCCCGGCGCTGGACGGCAAATGGCGCGATATGCTGCAGGAGACGGAACAGTTGAAGAACCGCCGCAATACCGTATCCCAAGAAGTCGCGAAGCTGAAGAAGAGCGGCGGGGACGCAGAAGCGCTGATCGTCGAAATGCGCGAGGTTGGCGACCGGATCAAGGTGCTGGATGAAGAGATCCGTACAGTCGAAGCGGAAATCGCCGACCTGATGCTTGCGATCCCGAACGTGCCGAACGAGAGCGTGCCTGTTGGCGCATCCGAGGATGACAATGTGGAAATTCGCCGCCACGGCGAAGTGCCTTCGTTTACCTTCGAGCCAAAGGCTCACTTCGAGTTGGCGCAGGACCTGGGCATTCTGGATTTCGAGCGCGCGGCTAAAGTAACGGGCTCGCGCTTCGTTTTCTATCGCGGCCTTGGTGCTCGTCTGGAACGTGCGCTGATTAACTTCATGATGGACTTACATAGCGACCAGCATGGCTACGAAGAGATTCTTCCGCCGTATATTGTCAATCGCGACAGCCTGGTCGGAACGGGGCAGCTGCCGAAGTTCGAGGAAGACCTCTTCAAAGTAGCGGATACCGAGTATTACCTGATCCCGACAGCGGAAGTGCCGGTGACGAACGTGCACCGCGAAGAGATTTTGCCAGCTGAGGATCTGCCGAAGAACTTCGTTGCATACAGCGCATGCTTCCGCTCTGAGGCAGGCTCTGCAGGCCGCGACACGCGGGGCTTGATTCGCCAGCACCAGTTCAACAAAATCGAGCTGGTGAAGCTGGTGAAGCCGGAGGATTCTTATGCCGAGCTCGAGAAGCTCACTGCGAACGCGGAGAAAGTGCTGCAGCTGTTGGGCCTTCCTTATCGCGTATTGACGCTCTGCACAGGCGATATGGGCTTTACGTCGGCGAAGACGTATGATCTGGAGGTCTGGATTCCAAGCGGCGGTACGTACCGCGAGATCTCGTCCTGCTCGAACTTCGAGGATTTCCAAGCGCGCCGCGCCAATATCCGTTTCCGCCGGGAAGCAAAAGGGAAACCGGAATTCGTGCACACGCTGAACGGCTCGGGTCTAGCGGTCGGCCGCACAGTCGCAGCTATCCTGGAGAATTTCCAACAAGCCGACGGCACGGTCCTCGTACCGGAGGTTCTGCGTCCGTACATGGGCGGCCTTGAAGTGATTGGTCCTCGCTAGTCCAAGTCCAAGACCCTGTTGCCGCAGGCTGATTTTCGCTGTTGCTGTTGCTTAATCAAATTAGCCTGTGGTACAATACGTCTTGTGACCTTTGAACGGTCCCATTTATGGATGGAGAGATACCGAAGCGGTCATAACGGGGCGGTCTTGAAAACCGTTAGGGTGCAAGCCCACGTGGGTTCGAATCCCACTCTCTCCGCCACTTACACCAACACCTATAGCGCTCTTGGCGAGTTACTTCGCCGGGGCGTTTTTTTGCATTTGTTACTGCTCGCCGGTTCGCATAAAAAGGGAGCCGAAGCCGCATATTACGCATGGAGGTGGTGAGTCTAATGAGCAAACGCGATGAGTTGTCCATTAATCAGCAGGAGTTGACGGAGGCCTGGCAGCGTACGCTGCCTGACACCATTCTGAAGGCGGACCGCGCCGAGGTAAAAGCCGACGAAGCGGATTCCAAGTCGCTACGCGTCACGATTCATACGGCAGGACATCAAATGTACAGCTTTGATTTTAAAGTGACGTACGTCGACAGCCGCGAGATCCAGACGACGCTGATCGACGTGGAGAAGGACGGGAAATCCGTTGACGAACGTACCGATATCATTCAGCAGCTGGTGGAAGACTATACGCGTCATATTCATGAATGCGCCCAAGCGCTGCATGAGCTGACGCATGTATAGCGCATAAAACGCCTACTGGACAGGAGCGTGCACATCGTGACGAAAGCGAAAGGAACCGCCGATAAAAATTTAAGCAATGTCGTGGAGGACCTGGATCAGAACCCGGTCAACAGCCATCATGCGCAGCAGCTGCAGCAGGATACCAATGACCGCCGTCACCAGGATCAGCTGAATCACGACGAGCCATCCGATCTATATCACTCCCGCAGCTAACGAACGTTTACGAAGGAGATGAACGCTAATGGGTAAGCCGAAAGCCGTACCAGTTCAAAATCCGTACGAAGGCGACGGCCAGTCGTCCAAGTCCCGTTCTGCGCAGCCGCAAGAGCCGCTGTCAGGCTCCAAGAAGACGAAGCAAGCCAATCACGTCGACCATCATAATCCGCAAGGCTAGACGCTATAATCAATCTACGCTGCCCGCTGTCGCCGAACTTCTCGGCGCCGGCGGGCTTTTCGCTGTGCATTCTTTCTTTTCAGGCTCTCGGGGATTGGGGTAAAATGAGAGATGCGTACAAGGAGAGGGGAAGCAGCGGATGAAAACATGGAAACGGGGCACGCTCGTGCTGTTCATCGCAACAATGGCGGCGGTAGCCGGATGCAGTTCGTCGGGCTCGCCGAAGGAAGCCTTAATGGACGCCATTACGAAAACCAGCAAGGCCAAATCATTTACATATCAAGGGACGTTCACGATAAACGATATCCAGCTGCCTCAGGCGCCGGATACCGATTCGGCACAGAACGCCATGCTCAGAATGGCATTGCCGATTCTGTTGAAAGGTGCCGTCATCCAAGTGCATGGCGCGGTTCAGCAGGATCCGCAGCGCGCCGAATTGACGCTTAACGCAACGCTTGGGACAGGCGACGTGAAATTGACGGTGAACATTCCGATCATCGTGACCGCCGACCAGATTTACGTGAAGGTGCCGCAAATCCCAGGCGTGCCGATCCCGGAGAAGATTGCAGACCGTTTCGTCGTTATCGACGCGAAGAAATTGGCCGAGGAGCAGGGCGGTACGAATCCGCTGGATGGCGGGGCACCGAATCTGGGTACCGCTGCATTCGCGGCATTGGTGGACAGCCTGGAGGAGAAGACGTATTTCAGCGAGCCTGCTGCCGGGGACGTAAAGGACGTGCCGTCCGGTTATAAGGCCGACCGCTATGTGAGCGTAGGAATCGATGGACAGCATTCGGAGGCGGCGTTAACTGCTATAGCCGGGAAGGCAATTCCGCAAGTCATCGACTTGCTGCTGCAGAACGAGGCCGTCCTGAAATCGTTCGGACTGACGCAAGAACGGCTGGAGGACGCCAAGAAACAGTTGACGGCGGACAAGATGAAGGAGCAGTACACGATTCGGAAGGCTGAGATTACCGGCGGTATCACAGACGGCTATTTGACGTTCGAATCAGGAGATCTGCAGGTGGATGCGACAGAACCTTCAAAAGGAATGAAAATGAACATTCACTTCCAGCTTTCCCAAGACGATATTAATAAAGAGGTTAAATTTGAGGCTGAGCTGCCGAAGGATGCCGTGCCCGTTGATGAATTGGCGCCTTAAGTTAAAGCTCGTTAAGCGGATTTAATTCTACTTAATTGATGAGGTAGGGATCGGGGAATGACTCAGACGGAATTGCAGCAGGCGGATCTTAACCATCGCAATCGAATTGCTTTTATCGCACTTACGGCTTCATCCTTTATTTCGGTAGCAAGCGTAATCGTGCTGGATCTGGTCAAGGGCTCGGGGAAGTGGGTCATGCTTGCTTTCGCGGTAGTCTTGATCGCGACGCTGGCCTTTATGTATTTTCGAAAAGTCGGGGCGACGTGGTTTCCGTATGTCTCGATTTGCGGTAGTGCGGCAACGACGATTTATTTGATGCTTTCGCAGGAGACGATAACGAACTTCTTCTCGGTCTATTATTTGCTGGCGATTTCCGTCATTTATATGCGCTGGAAACCGGTTATTCTGGGGCTTGTCCTCGGTCTGTTCACGAACTTATACGTGTATATTGCGCAGGGCGACAAGATTAAGCTGGACGGCCTGTCGGCGGATGTCGGCATGGCGGTGTTCATTTATTTCGGCCTCGTGGCGGCTCTTATGATCGCGCTGGTCAGTGCGGGTAATTATTTCGCCAGGCAGACGGAGACGATGCGCGCGCAGTCCGAAGCCTTAACGAAACAGCAATCGGAGCAGAAGGAGCAGCTTCTCGCCCATGCCGAGCTGCTTGCGGTCAATTTGCGGCAGATTACGGACGCCAGCGAAGCCAATCAAGCTTCGTTCCGGGAAATGGCGGTCGCGTTCCAAGAAATCGCGGCGGGCGCGAATACGCAGGCAATATCGACTTCGGATATTTCGCGGCTTGTTCAAGAAACGCATGAGCGGCTTCAGCATATGAATGATTCGCTCGAATTGCTCGAGACGCAGTCCGAGAACGCGAACGGTTCAGCGAGCAGCGGCGGAGAGAAAATGGATGAGCTGTATACGACGATCAAGCATTTCCAAGAATCGATCGGTGAAATGTCCGGCCAGATGGCTTCACTCGACGGCGTCATTCGCGAAGTAACGGCATTTACGGAATCGATCACGCGGATCGCTAGCGAGACGAACCTGCTTGCGCTGAATGCCAGCATCGAAGCTGCAAGAGCGGGCGAGAGCGGGCGCGGCTTTGCGGTCGTAGCCGGCGAGGTACGGAAGCTTGCCGAGCTGTCGGCTGGAACGGCGGATGCGATTTCGGAGCAGTTGGAGGAGATGAAGGCGCAAGCGGACCGGTCGCGCAGCTTGATGCATGGCATCGGCGCTCAGATGGATTCCAGCAACCGTATCACGACGGATACGCGCCAATCGTTCGCCGCCGTCCGCGCGACGGTCGAGCAGCTTGCGGCCTCGCTGAGCCAATATCGTCAATCCGTAAGCGTCATTCGCGACGCCAGCCTTTCAATCGAGAGCGCAACGGAGAATGTCGCTTCCGTCAGCCAGGAATCCTCGGCTACGCTGGAGCAGCTGTCTGCCACGATCGCCTCGTTGTCCGAACAGAATGAAATAACGTTGAAGAAAATCAAGGAAACGAGCGGCTCGCTGCAGACGATCGTGGGATAAGTCATCCGCAGTAAGAAGAAGTAGGAACAACTGCGAGTGCAGCACGAAAACGGAAAGTCGATTGACGCGAAAAGCGCCCCTGTGCAGGCCTGTGCAGGGGCGCTTTTTTACGTGTGCGTGGATTGTGGATATATTGTGTAAAAGCATTTGAACCTTCTTGAAAGCCATCCACATGTGGATAACGAACGGTTCTCCTGACGTGCGCTCGATGTAGCCTTGCAGGCGGGACGTGCTGCCTCCGGCGGCGGCTTGGTTCTTAAGGAAGGTGAAATGAAAACGGCCGGACATTATAATAATGTCCGACCGTTATTGCTTGTAGACTATATCTGTTGCTTTCCGAGGAATTCGTTAGGTTAAAGAAAATGGCGCGCCCGATACGATTCGAACGTACGACCTGCAGTTTAGGAAACTGTCGCTCTATCCTGCTGAGCTACGGGCGCGCGGTAAGGATAATAATAGCATGAAGCGCGCGGACGGCGCAACATTCAAGCAGGGATATAATGGAGAGCGGGATAAGCACAAGCGCGAGCCTAGGTTTTCCTAGGACCTATCGGATATTACAAGCTATTCGACTTCAACTAGATCAAAAGTACGAGGGAAATAGTCTTCTATATCTAGAGGATGTTGAACGCTGTCGATATATTCCTCGATTTACTTACAAACCTGTCGACAAGATTTTACAAAAATAACAACCATATGCGTATATAATAAAGATGTTACTAATTGTAACTTATGATGATGCGATAGGAGCTGTCCCGAAGGCGTCATGAACGACAAAATCACGTTACTCCACGAATTACAGGTGCTTCGCAAGAAGTTGTTTGAAATGGCCGAGGCACGCGGAAGTTTAACTGACCCTGAGGTATTGGCCATCAGCGAAGAGGCCGATCAATTGATCGTGATGCTGCAGCATATTCAGAAAGAAGAACTACTTCGATACGATGCTAGCCGCGCCCTCGCAAACGACGGAAAAACTGGGTAAGCAAATCCGCACATTCCTGCATCATTAGGCCGCCGACAAGTTCGGTCTCATGGTTAAACCGCGGCTCTTGAAGCAAATTCATTAATGTACCGGCACAGCCTGCCTTAGGGTCCGTTGTGCCGTACACCACTTTTCGAATGCGGCTCTGAACGAGCGCCCCCGCGCACATTGGACAAGGTTCAAGCGTTACATATAAGGTACAGTCAAGCAGGCGCCATGCTTCAAGGTGCCTGCTTGCTTCGCGAATTGCGATCATTTCCGCGTGGGCGGTAGGGTCTAGGTTCGTTTCGCGCAAGTTATAGCCCCTTCCAATTATTTCTCCATTCTTAACAATAACGGCACCGATTGGAACCTCTCCGATGGCTTCGGCTTTCTTGGCTTCATCGATGGCAGCCTGCATCCAAATGTAATCTTCTTCCCGGAAATAATCCGTTTCAATCAAGTGTTATTCCTCCAGTCATGCACAGTTATAGAGCAGCAGCTATTCGACTCCTATCGGCTGTCGATAAAGCACGAATTGTGCCACGAACAAATATTCGTTGTTAACAGGTTGTGTACAGTTTTGTGGATAAGTTAACGTTATGCACAGGTTTACTAACAAATTATTAAATAATGCTGTGAACACCGTGAAAAACTGTGGATAACTGTATAAGTTAACTGTAACGAGGTTATAAACAGTAGGATAGCGTTAATAGTCCTTTAAAAATACCCCATAAAATGGAATGTTTATGGCTTCCAATTGGTTACTGTTATGATATGATCCAACTAGGATGTCCACAAGCCTGAATAAAGGGTGTGTCGCATATTGTCGGTCAAGATTAAACTGTCCCTTATGATATCGTTGATCGTATTCGTCCTGCTCGTGCTCAATGTCATTTTGAACCAATATTCTACAAGGGTCAATCTGCGGTCGGATGTCGAACGAGATATGGCGTCCATCACCCGTCAAATTGCCTCGGATGTCCTGCAAAATACGAGCGAGAACGACTTTGTGCAATCCGTCCTGCTCGATAAATTGAAAATGACTTCCTACTCTGCATCCGAGCAGCTTCCGCCGCATGTCAAGGATATCACAACCAGTCAGCTTGAGCTTGTCGCATCCCGAATCGGCGTATCCATGTTGTCGGTCATGCAGAAAACCGACGAGGGTTATCTCATCGTTAACTCTACTGATCCTAACGAAGTCGGCAATGTCAGTTCGACATGGCCGGAGCGGGCGTTACTTTCGAACGATAAGAACGATAAGAACGATCAGTTCTGGTCCGGCCCTAGCAGGCAATCGGTTACGGGATCTTCCGTTCGGCTGGGTCAGGAATCGTTCTATACGAACGAAGAGCTCGACTATGTCATCAGCTGCTACTTGGAGAGCGACCGTCTAAGCGATTACGAGAAAATGGCGCACACGACGGCTTTTCTGGACGATATGAAAGCCGGCAATCCGACGATCCTGGAAGTTACGGGCATCAATCCAACGTTGTTCAAGGGCAAGTTCAATGGCCCGATTCCGACTTACATAAGCAACAAAGAGCTCGCGGAAACGCCCGTTCCATTCGGCACGTATGATTACGCCAGTCCGAGGGACGTGAGAGACGTACAGGAAGCGATCAAAGGGAAGCGGGTTTTCCGATATACCACGATTCATGACCGGGCCGTTATCAAGAGTTTTATTCTCGTGCGCGATCCGAAGCCGTACGTAATCGGTCTCGTGCTCGACAAGAAACCGCTTATGCAGCTGATGGAAGAACAGCGCACCAATCAGCTTTACATCTCTGCCGTGTTATTATTCATCGTTATTATTTGCAGTTATTGGCTCTCGAACATCTTGCTGCGTCCCGTTCGTTCGATTCTATGGAAAGTCAACGAGGTGTCCGTCGGCCGGTTCGACAGCGCGATCGAAGTCAAACGCAAGGACGAACTCGGACAGCTGGCACAGCGCGTGAATGCGATGTCGAAGAACTTGAATATATACATGACGAAGCTGAAAATGGCGTTCGAAGAAAACCGCTCCATGAAAGAGTATTTGGAGTCATTCATCAATCATACGACGGATGCGATCCACGTGGTGGATCTGGACGGCCGCATCACGCAAGTGAATCGGGCGTTCGAGCAGTTGTTCGGCTACACGACGGAGGAAGCCGTCGGCCAGGTGCTGCCGCTTGCTCCGGACCATCTGAAGGATGAAGAGCAGCAGACGATGGAGCTGCCGAAATCCGGCAAACCGTTGTCCGCGAGGGAGACGACGCGCGTCACGAAGACCGGCGAGTGGATTTCGGTCAGCGTCACGACTTCGCCGATCCGCGACCGGCTGGGCAGCGTTCATGCAATAGCGAGCATTACGCGGGATATGACGAGCCGCAACAAAATGGAGGAGCTGCTGCGCCGCTCCGAGAAGCTGACGACCGTCGGGCAGTTGGCGGCGGGCGTCGCCCACGAAATTCGCAATCCGCTGACGACGCTTCGCGGCTTCCTGCAGCTTCAGCTGCAGACGGAGAAGCTGAATACGCGGCATGTCGATTTGATGCTTTCGGAACTCGACCGGATTAATCTGATCGTCGGCGAGTTTCTGATCCTGGCCAAGCCGCAGGCGACGCGGTTCGAGGTCAGGGACATCCGCTTTACGCTGGGCGACGTGATTTCGCTGCTCGACAGCCAGGCGCATCTATGCAACATCGTATTTGTAACCGAATTTGGCCAGGAGGACTGCCAGATTTCATGCGAGGAGAACCAGCTGAAGCAGGTGTTCATCAATGTGCTCAAGAATGCGATGGAGGCCATGCCGCAAGGCGGTCAGATAGCAATTACGGTTCACCGCCAAGAGCGGCAGCTGTGCGTTTCGATTACGGATGAGGGAATCGGCATTCCGGAGGAGAAAATCGCCAAGCTGGGCGACCCGTTCTATACGGACAAGGATGCCGGAACGGGCCTTGGCATTATGGTAAGCCAACGTATTATTCAAAGCCATCAGGGCATCTTTGAAATTAAGAGTAAAGTAGGCGTGGGGACGACGGTGCTTATTACGCTCCCGTTATACAAAGCGGATATTTCCAAGACGTAGCGAGCAGGGATTTGCAGTTTCATGTACAATACATACAGAAGAGGTGAGGGCATGCCGCGAACGGAAGGCTACAGCGCCCTTCTGGCAGGAGCTACAGGTCTCGTCGGTTTCCAGCTGCTGCGGCAGCTGCTGAAGGACGACCATTGCAGGTCGCTGACGGTTCTCGCTCGCAGACCGCTGCCACATCTGCCGGAGCTTGCCGCATTTCGTGATAAATTGCATGTCATCACGGCGGACTTTGACCGGATGGGGGAAGCGCTTGCCGATGTCCAGGCGGACGTCGTGTTCTGCGCGCTGGGTACCACGATCAAGAAGGCGAAGTCGCAGGACGCATTCCGCCAAGTGGATTTGGGATACCCGGTGGCGCTGGGGGAATGGGCGAAGGCGAATGAGGCTAAGAAACTTATTATCGTCTCCGCGATGGGCGCTAACGAGAAGTCCGTTGTTTTCTATAATCGGGTCAAAGGCGAAGCGGAAGCGCTGTTAAGCGCGATCGGAGTGCCTGAGCTGCATATCGTACGGCCGTCGCTGCTGCTTGGGAAGCGGGAGGAATTCCGTCCAGGTGAGCGAGTAGCCGTGCTGCTCAGTCCGGCGCTCAAATTGCTGATGCGCGGGCCGCTCCTGAGCTATCGACCGGTTCATGCCGAAGATGTGGCTGCCTTCATGCGCAGCTTGGCGTCTGCACCGGCGGAGCAGCTTGCGCCAATCGTAAACGTCTATGAAAATCATGCAATAACGGCCAATCAGCCGAAAGTATAGGCACCAAGTGCGGGGTGAATAAGTCAGTTGAGGATTAACAAGTTTATTAGCGAAACAGGCTACTGCTCCAGGCGGGAGGCCGATAAGCTCGTGGAAAGCGGCAAAGTGACCATTAATGGCGCCGTAGCCGAGCTTGGCAGCCAAGCGGAGCTCGGGGATGACGTACGCGTCGACGGCAGGGCGATCGGGGAGCAGAAGCACCATGTGTATATCGCGCTTAACAAACCCGTCGGCATCACGAGCACGACGGAAGCGCAGGTCGCAGGCAATATCGTCGATTTCATCGCGCACGAGGAACGGATCTTTCCGATCGGAAGACTGGATAAGGATTCGGAAGGCCTCATTTTGCTTACGAATGACGGAGATATCGTGAACAAAATCCTGCGTGCCGAAGGTAAGCATGAGAAGGAATATATCGTTACGGTCGATCGGCCTGTCACGCCGCGGTTTCTGAAGGCAATGAGCGAAGGCGTTCGCATTCTCGGCTCGATGACGCTACCCTGCAAGGTTCAGAAGGAATCCGACCGCGTCTTCCGGATTACGCTGACCGAAGGGAAGAACCGTCAAATCCGCCGCATGTGCCAGACATTCGGCTATAACGTCCGCAAGCTTCGTCGGGTGCGCATTATGAATATTCACCTGGGCCAGCTGGCAACCGGCAAATGGCGGGATCTGACGAAGGGCGAGCTGAGCGAATTGTTCGACCTTCTCGACTATCATCAGGCCGTGGGACATGAATCCCCCGGAAAATAACGACAAAACCAACATCGGTTCGACGTTTTACGTCGGCGATGTTGGTTTTTTTGGCCTTTGAGCGATGTGAAGCTGCAGTGCGTAACAAGCGATTTACTAGAGCCGGGCAAGCCCGCGGTTCAGGCCATGCCGGCCGTTCCATCTTGCCATCCTATAAAACATGAAGTAAAATTATAAAGGATTGTCCCCGCTTTGCATAGAGGTTTTTGAAAGAATTATCGCATTCCTGAAAGCGTATGCGGCGAAGCCGGCAGAGAAGCCGTTGCTGACCCGGTGTTAGGATTATATGTTGAAATTGTTGATGAATACTTGGACGAGCCGAGAGAGTTGCCTGATGTCGCGAGACGGAGAAGGGCGGTTATCCCAAGCTCATGAATAAAGAATACTAGCTTACAGCGGGACAAGTCGTTAAGTCCTATTTCAAGAAGAAAGCCTCCCGCGACTTGGAGCCGGAACGCGCAGGCAAGGCGGCGATGGGCAGATCCACGAGACGCAAGGAAGAAGGCGCACGACGCACGGCCTTCGAAGAAAGGACCATGGCCATGACAAGACTGCAGGATTTACTGCAAAACATAACCGTAACCGAAGCCTTCCAAGCAGCAGAGATGGAGATCAGCGGTATCTCCTATCATTCGCAGAAAGTGTCGCAGGGCGAGCTGTTCATCTGCATTACAGGCTACAGCACCGACGGCCATAAATATCTAGGCGATGCGGTCAGACGAGGTGCGGCAGCGGCAATCGTGGAACGCATCCAGCCTGAGATCGATGTGCCGCAATATGTGGTACCGAATAGCCGGATCGCGATGGCCCGGCTGGCGAGCGCCTTCTACGGCCACCCGTCGGACAAGATGACGATGATTGGCATCACGGCCACGAACGGCAAGACAAGCACGACGTACATGACGAACGCGATTCTGGAGCAGCATGGCTTCAAGACGGGCATGATGGGTACGGTTGTCATCAAAATCGACGACGAGCGCATTCCCTCCGAGCTGACGACGCCGGAATCGCTTGATCTGCAAGCGTATCTGAAGCAGATGGTCGATCGGGGCGTCTCCCATGTCAGCATGGAGGTCTCTTCGGCAGCGCAGGAAACGCATCGTGTCGAGACGGTGGATTATGACATCGTTTGTTTCAACAACCTTAGCCGCGAGCATATCGATTCGCATGGCACGTTCGAGAATTATTTTGCGGCCAAATCGAGATTGATCCGGGAAGCAGGCACGAACAGCTTCGCCGTACTGAATTTGGATGACGAGCATGCGGCTTCTCTCGTGACGCAGACGAGCGCGCAGGTCGTGACGTTCGGCATGAAGAGCCGCGAAGGAGTCTTGTCCTGCAAGGATCTCGACCTATCCACCGGCAGGGCGAAGTTTACGGTCGAAATCATGAAGCCGTTTCAAACGTTGGGCGGCGAGCGCCTCATGCCAGGCGAATTCCGCGTTGAGCTTCGTATTCCGGGTCTTCATTCCGTCTATAATTCCATGGCGGCGATCGCGATCGCGCTGTTGTGCGGGGTTTCCGTCGCGACGGTCCAAGAGACGCTGCGCACTTTCGGGGGCGTAGAGCGCCGGTTCGAATTTATCCACGAAAATGCGTTTACGATTATCGACGATCATTTTGCCAATCCGGGGAATATCGACGTGACGTTAGAAACGCTGCGCTACATGGATTACGAGAATTTCCATCTGGTATACGCGATCCGCGGCGCACGCGGTCCAATCATCAATCGCGAGAATGCCGAATCGATCGTGAAGTGGATGAACAGGCTCGAGAGGCATGAGCTGATCGCAACGCGGAGCCAGTCGCACGTGAATCGCCATAACACGGTTTCGGACGAGGAAGTCGATGTATTCTTAGCGGTCATGAACGAAGCCGGCATCGAAGTGAAGCTGTACGAAGAACTGCCGGACGCGATTGGCGAAGCACTGACGCAGGCGGGGCGCGGCGATCTCATTCTGCTCGCGGGCTGCCAAGGGATGGATCCCGGCGCGGAAATCGCGCTAGGGCTGCTGGAGCGTCTTGGTTCAAACGAAGGCCGATAGGGTAGATGTCACAGATGAACGATTATTTCATATAAAGTAGGTTGAATCATGGAACGTAAACGGTTAGGTGTTCTGGGCGGAATGGGACCGAAAGCCACGACTGTCTTCATCGATCAGATTATCGAAAATACGCCGGCCGACAGGGATCAGGACCATATCGATATGGTCATTCTGAACCATGCCTCTTTGCCGGATCGGACCCATGTCATTCTGGAGAACAGCGGCGAGCTGTTTTTGCAGGAAATCGAGAAGGATATCCGGCTGCTGGAATACGCGGAGGTCGCGAATATCGTTATGCCGTGCAACACGGGGCATTACTACATCAACGAGATGCAGGCGATGACGACGATTCCGATCATCGACATGGTCGAAGAGACGATGCGGGAGATTGCGGATAACTTCGGCGGCGGCGTCAAGGTCGGTATTCTGGCGACGAACGGCACGCTTCGCAGCGGCATCTACAGCGAGTCGGCCCGGAGGTACGGCATGATTCCGCAGGAGCCGGACATGGACGTGCAGCAGCAGGTCATGAGTATCATCTACGGAGATATTAAACGCGGCATTGCAAGCGACCCCGCGAAGCTGGAAGGCATCATTCAAGGAATGGTCGAGAAGGACGGCTGCAGCTGCGTTATCATTGCCTGCACGGAGCTGTCGATCATTAAGCTGAGCGAAGAGACGAAGAAGGTTAGCATCGATGCGATGGACGTGCTTGTCCAGAAGTCGATCGAGCTATCTTTGGTCCGCTGAGCCGCATGAGGAGCCGCGTTGGATGTTGAACATCCAACCAACGGCTAGGTTAACTAGGAACGAAACAAAGAAAACCCGTCAGGAGCATCCTGACGGGTTTTCTTTGTACTTGCGTTGCACTATCACTTCGGCGCGGTAGCCGTCGAAGTAGAAGCGGCCGAAGGCGTCGTGGACACTTCGATGACTTTGGAGGCATCGGTGAATTTCCGGATAATCGACACCTCGACGCGGCGGTTCTTTGAGCGTCCCGCTGGGGTATCGTTGCCGGCGATCGGCCGGTATTCGCCATAGCCGATGTTGCTGAAGTTCTTGGGATTCAGCTTCTTGTTCTCAAGCACGATGTTCATGAAGCGAATCGCCCGCATGGAGCTCAGCTCCCAGTTGGATTCGAATTCGTCATTATTGATCGGTACGTTATCCGTATGACCGGAAACGATAACCTCGTAATCGTTGTACTTCGTCAGCATGTTCGAGATTTCGATAGCCAGTTTGCGCGAGTCCGGTTTCACCTTGGCGCTTCCCGGCGCGAAAAGCGAACTGTCGCTGATCGTAATCGTCAGCTGCGACTGGTTGAGCTTGGTGTCCAGTTGCGTCGTCAAGCCGTTCGCTTGAATATACTTGTCGACCTGTTTCTTCAGCTGCTCGAGGTCTTCCTGTTCCTTCTTCATGAGCGCTGCCTTGTCTTCCTTGGACATGTCCTTGGTATCTTCATGGCGCCTGGTATTCTGGCTGTCTTCCATCATCATGCCGTCGGATATCACGGAGGACTTATCCAATGGGCCAATGCCGCTGTTGAACGCGACATTGAAGGCTTTGCTCATATCTTGAAACTTCTTCGAATCGGTGGAGCTCATGGCGTAGAGGACGATGAACAGAGCGAGAAGCAGCGTCAGCAAGTCGGCATAAGGAATGAGCCATGTTTCGTCAGCATGTTCCTCGTGATGCTCTTTTTTATGCTTTTTGCTCAACCGCTTCCGCTCCCCTCTGACTCAGTTGATAACGTTCGGTCGGCGTCAGGAATACGGACAGCTTCTGGTTGATGGCGATCGTCGATACGCCGGATTGAATGGACAAGAGGCCTTCCACCATCATCAGGCGGAGTTCGGTTTCGTTCTTGGACAAGCGCTTCAGCTTATTGGAGATCGGGTGCCACAATACGTACCCGGTGAATATACCTAGAAGAGTAGCAACGAAAGCCGCGGCGATGGCATGCGCGAGCTTGCCCATGTCGCTCATATCCGCCAGTGCCGCGATCAGACCGATAACGGCCCCGAGTACCCCGAGCGTCGGCGCGTACATGCCGGCCTGCGAGAAAATCAGCGCGCCGGCGCGGTGGCGTTCCTCCGTCGCGGCGATGTCTTCGAGAAGGACGTCGCGAACAAGATCTTGGTCATTGCCGTCAATGATCATGCGCATGCCGTTGCGAAGGAATGTATCTTCGATTTCATCGACTTTCGATTCCAAGGCAAGCAATCCCTCGCGGCGAGTAATCGTTGCCCACTCCATGAACAACGCGATGACTCTCTCGCGCGGGAGCAGTTTCTGTTGAACGAAAATCATTTTGATCAGCTTCGGAAATTTCTTGAGCTCGTCCAGCGGGAATCCGATGAATAACGAGGCCGCTGTTCCGACGATAATGATGGTAAATGCTGCCGGATTGAGCAAGTTCTCGATTGGCGCTCCCTTAAGCGTCATACCGAGCAGGACGGCAACGAGCCCGAGCGCAATACCAATAATTGTAGATTTTTCCATGACACACCTCGTCTAGTATAAGAGTAAAGACTATAATGAACCGGCAGTCGCCGTTCGAGCCCTGGGGCGATTGTGTACGCAAACCAATCACGAGCGATGAATGCTGCATACCCAATCTCACGATTGTGTACGCAAACCAATCACGAGCGATGAATGCTGCATGCCCAATCTCGCGATTGTGCACGCAAACCAATCATGAGCGATGAATGCTGCATGCCCAATCTCGCGATTGTGCACGCAAACCAATCACGAGCGATGAATGCTGCATGCCCAATCTCGCGATTGTGCACGCAAACCAATCATCGTGTATCTCTTTATTATTATCGTCAAAAACGATCCGTAGATTAGAGCAAAATGGATGTTTTAGGAGTTTTCATCCCAATTCGTGTAGAATAGGGAGTATGCGGCAGGTATAAGAAGCGGAAGGGCAGGCGTTGGCAATGGGCGTAAAGCATGCGAGAGAGTATGAGGAAATATTGGTGGAATTGAAGGACGCGATGTACGATATCGGTGACGGTTATTTGTTCTTCGAGATGGAAACATCGGAGTGGGAAGAGCTGGAGAGCGCGCAGCAGCTGGAACTGATGGAAGCACTCGCGGACGATGTGTTCTATGCGCTGGGCGAGGATCCGGTGCTGCATGTTGGCAAAGGCGTCGTTACTTACCGGCCGAAGCATCATATCATAGAAGTATCCGTGGATGAGAAGGAGAGCCGGATCATCCGACTAATTTAGAGCAGAGGCGGCGGGCGGCCATGGCAAAGCTGGAGAAGTTGGCGACCGAGGCGGCGGATGCCGCGATTGCGTCATTGGCGGGCTGGACGCGGCAGGATGAGAAATGGATCGCAGGCAGCTATAGGTTTGTCAGTTTTCCTGCTGCGATCGCCTTCGTGTCGCAAATTGCCGAGGTCGCGGAAGCTATGAATCATCACCCGTTTATCGGCATCGATTACAAGAAAGTGACGCTGCGGCTCACGACTTGGCATGCAGGAGGCTTGACGGAGCTGGATATCCGGTCGGCCGAGCGGTATAACGAAGTATATCAGGCGTCGATTGCCGGGCAACGGTAATCGGCGTTTTTTTGTTGTTTTCGGGGGAGGAATGCCGGGGGCGGAGGGGAAAAGGTATTCCGTTACTGGATGCGGCCGAGTCGAACAGCGAACGGCAGCGAAGCTTGGAATAAGAAAAGCCCGCGCGCTGCGACTGACGCAGGAGCGGGCTTAAACTATAGATGCCGCGGGGGGCGGACTGTTTCGCAGTCACTGGCGGCGTATGATTTTATTCGTCTGAGGCGACCTTCGAGAAGAAGGACAGGCTGTACAGCGCGGCCACACCGACAATGATATACACGATTTTGGCTCCTACGGAATCCGACCCATCAAAAATCTCCGAAACGACATCATACTCAAAAATCCCCACAATTAGCCAGTTAATCCCGCCGAGAATGAGCACTATTAAGCTGATGATGTTCAAAACTTTCATTGGATCCGCCTCCTTAATGTCTTGACGCGTGACACTATTACGGATATGCGTCGGCGTGGCGGTTTAGCACGGGTGGAATTGAAGAAATGGTAAACGGCTGCCTCCTGCCGCTATCCCGACTCGTCCGGAAGGTAGCACATGCAATAAACGTCGACTATGCCGGCTTGGGTCTGTTTCGCATACGTATCGGTAATGACGAAACCTGCCCGCTGGTAGGTACGGATCGCGCGTACGTTCCACGTGTGCACTTCCAGATCGATCTCGTCGTCGGGGGCTCTGCGCATCGCTTCCGCGAGGATGGCTTGAACGAAAGGGACGCCGAGCCCGTTATTGCATAGGTCCGGGCGAAGGCCAAGTCCGATCCGCGTGAGCCCAAGCAGCGGGAAGAATTGCGCGAAGCCGATGAAGAGGCCGTCCGCGTCCGTTACGGCGGCATACTGCCGATTGCGGATGTCGGGATCGCCGAACTCCATGCCAAGCTCCAGCATCACTTGCCACGTCGTCCAGTTATAGAAGTCGAAAGGCGGCTCGTACCGCCAAGTGGTCAGCTGTTCGGCAAGGGCCTCCGACAGGGGGATCACATTGAAGCGTTGCTCGGCAGCGGGGCGGAAATTGGACATGTTCGCGTTCTCCTTGGCGGGTGCTATCGCTGCATCCGGTATGCCGTTGTTGGTTCCGGATGGCTCTCGAACACATTGTCGGCGAAACGCAGGCAATAATCAAGCTGGAATTCGACGAGCGGCCGTTGTCGTTCGGCATGGACCGGTTAACAATCGCGGCCGGTCGTAAAAACGGCTGTTCAGAACGGAGAGGCGGGTGCTATAATGGGGCGCTGAGAGGTGAATAATCATGCGTAAACTACTAATACTCGGCTGTCTTTCCTATCTGGCCATCGGCTTCGGGCATGTTGCGGTGGGCGCCGTGATGGAGCAGCTTGTTTTGAAATACGGGGTGAATTACGAGGCTGGCGGGCAGCTGATCATGAATCAGTTTCTCGGCTTCCTGGCAGGGGTGCTGCTTGCGCCTTGGCTGATTCGGAGAGTCGGACGGCGTTTCTCGATCGTGCTGGCTTTTGTCGGATTCGCCGTCGCGGAAACAGGCTATGCGCTCGAACCGGACTGGGCAGTCATGCTGGGATTGGCGTTGATCGCGGGCTTCGGCTTCGGATTGGGCGAAACGTGTATCGGCGCCCTCGTGATTGAAATATTGGAGGAGCGAAAGGCCTCTGCGATGTCGCTGCTGGAGGTATTCTTCGGTATTGGAGCGCTCGTGCTCCCGGCGGCTGCGGCATGGCTGATCCTGCAAGGCTATTGGCTGTGGACCTTTGGTTCCGTGGCGGCGCTCGGTTCGGTCGTATTGGCGCTGTGGCTGCTCCTGCCGTTAGGCGAGGCGGAGGCGTACATGGGGAAAGGGCTTCGGCAAGGTGGCGCTATGGCTGCCGAAGTTGGAGCCGGAGCCGGTGTCGATAGTGGTACCCGTGCCGCAGCGGAAACGGCAGCAGGCTCAGTCGAAGCGCCGAAGACCGCCAAGGTTCAGGGGACCGGTTATTCCCGAGGGGGAATGACGCTGCTGCTGCTCGGCGCTGCGTTCTTCGCCGTCTATGTCGGACTCGAAATGAGCTTCACGAATTACTTGCCGGCGATCATGTCGCGAAAATCGGGTTTGAGCGAATCCGCGGCAACGATCAGCCTCAGCCTGTACTGGGCGGCCATATCCTTCGGGAGACTGTTCGTAGGGCGGATCACGGGGCGGATGGGTTATCGGAACTTCCTGCTTGTCTGCTGCTTGTGCGCGGCGGCCGTGTTCACAGGGCTGGCGCTCGTCGATCAAGCGGCAGCCGTCATCGGGTTGATCGTAGTGACTGGCTTGGCGATGGCGGGGATGTTCGCAATCGGTCTCGTCTACGTCAATGAAGCTTTTCCGGATAAAATAGACCGCACCACGAGCATCCTCATCTCCTGCGGCGGTCTAGGCGGCGCATTGCTGCCGAAAGTGACGGGCTGGCTGCTCGATTCCTTTGACGTTAATCGGGCGATGTGGCAATTCTTCGCTTGTTCGGTCATCATGCTGCTGCTTATGGGACTCGTATCGCGGGAGCAGGGGAGACTCAAACGGAGGAGGAAGGGTTTGGTCGAGCAAAGGAATGGATAGTTGTATGGAAGCGGGAGGGGCTGATCGCCGGCGGGGGCCTGCGGTTGGCCTCTTACTTGTTTCAAGGTGCAGTTGGCAGGTGTGACGGTCGGCGGCTGGCCGCCAGAAGGCGTTTCGCCGCGGAATGATGTATAATCACCTATAGAAGACGTATCGAAAGGCGGATGAACTCTTGAATCATATCATATCGTTGAAATGGCTGCTGGCCCGCATGTATGAGTCCGACATTGTTATCGTCGATTGTCGTTTCCAGCTCGGCAAACCGGATTTCGGGCGCGAGGCTTACGAGGCGTCCCATATTCCGGGCGCGGTGTACCTGGACCTGGAGAAGGATTTGTCTGCGCCGGTGGAAGAGCATGGCGGGCGCCATCCGTTGCCGGATATTACCGCGCTGACGATTGCATTGAGCCGGGTTGGCATTAGCAATGAGACCCGCGTTATTGCATATGATGACCAAGGCGGAGCCATGGCATCGCGTCTGTGGTGGCTGCTGAAGTATTTGGGCCATGAGCAGGCTTACGTGCTGGATGAAGGCTACACGGCTTGGCAGAATGCGGGCTATCCCGTGAACGCGGAGCAGAAGGTGCTTATTCCCGCCCGCTACCTGGCTACCGTACAACACAATTTGCTGATCGAGATGGACGAAGTCCGCGAGAAGCTTCATGATCCGAACGTGACGCTGATTGATTCCCGTGACGGAGCGCGGTACCGCGGCGAAATCGAGCCGCTCGACAAAGCAGCCGGCCATATTCCAGGCGCGATTAACCGCCTATGGTCCGAAGGCAAGGGAGAGGGCGGCCGGTGGAAGAGTGCGGAAGAGCAGGCAGCGCGGTTCGAGGGATTGGACAAGAATCGCGAGACGATCGTATACTGCGGTTCCGGCGTGACGGCTTGCCCGAACGTGCTGGCATTGCAGGAAGCGGGATTTAGCAATGTACGGTTGTATGCGGGGAGCTGGAGCGATTGGATTTCGTATGAGGGGAATCCGATAGCGACCGGCGAGGAATAAAACAAGGTTATACATTACATTGTAGGATAAGAAGATGAATACAGAGCACGGCGTTGAATGCCGTCGCTCTGTATTTTTTTATTTTCTTAGGATGACTCTGTATTATCTGTATTAACTATATTTAAATTATTCCAAAAATTATTGACACAAACGAACTGTAATGTTAGTTTTGTATTAATCTATTAATAGCGAACAAGCGAACCTGTATTAAAAAGTTATAATCTGTATTAATTCAATTCGGAAGGTGTTCGCTTTTTTTAAGATTACAATTGTAAGCGCTGTCGTTTGGATCGCGCGACGAAGGATAGGGCTGCAATAAACGCATGGAATGGGAGAGATATGTATATGTTGATAGTATCGAGGGCGAAGAAGCTTGCAGCCGTTGCTACCGCTACGGCTACCATCTTTGGCGTGGCGGCCATGCCGACTCTTCATGTGGCTCAGGCAGCGGATGCCGATACGGGCGTCGATTCCGAATGGCAAGCGCTCCAGCAGAAGCTTTCCGGGATTAAAGGCGAGTGGACCGATCAGTCCTATGCCGGAGTGTTCAATTCGACAATGCCTGATACTGCACTGCTTGGAAACGGCGATGTCGGCGTGACTTCGGGCGGCGGACAAGGCTATAAGACGTTTTATATTTCTAAGGGGGACTTCTGGAACGGAAATCCCAATCCTTCGCTTGTCGCTCTTGGGGGCGTTTCGATTAAGCCAACCAAGGTAGAGCAATCGGACAATCTCGCATTGGGTGCGGTTGCTACTGCCAGCTCGACGCATGAGAACCTTGGGCCGGACCGAACGGTCAATGGTCTATGGTCGACTGGCTACGAGGGTTGGGTGACGCCGGTCATCACGGGCGGGACGCCTCAATGGATTCAGCTCGATCTGGGCGAATCGAAGACAATCGCCAGATACGTCGTCAAGCATGACGCGGCGGCCCGGGCGGGACAGGAAGTGAACGATACCAAAAGTTTTATTTTCCAAACGAGCGATAACGGCACCGACTGGACCGACATGGATACGGTTACCGGCAACACCGACAATGTTACCGATCGTAATATTACGCCGGTCACGGCACGGTATGTGCGGCTGTACATCACGGAGCCTACGCAAGGCACGACGCCGGATTCCGTGCAAAATCCGCGAGTGCGGATCGGTCAGATCGAGTTGTACGGGCCGGCGAAAAACTTGGCGTTGGGCGCGGTCGCCAGTGCCAGCTCCACCTATCAGAATCTAAATCCGGACCGCACGGTCAACGGTCAATGGACGACCGGCTATGAAGGCTGGGTAACGCCGGTCATCACGGGCGGGGCTCCTCAATGGATCCAGCTTGATCTGGGCGAATCGAAGACGATCGCCAGATACATCGTCAAGCATGACGGAGCGGCTCGGGCGGGACAGGAAGCGAACGATACGAAGGGTTTTATATTCCAAACGAGCGACAACGGTACCGACTGGACGGACGCGGACACGGTAACCGACAACGCGGACAAGATTACGGATCGCAATATCACGCCAGTGACGGCACGATACGTGCGGCTGTATATTACGGCGCCGAACCAAGGCACGACGTCGGATTCCGTGCAAAATCCGCGGGCGCGGATCGGTCAGATCGAGTTGTATGCCAGCGCGGGCACCGGGGAAGTCGTTAGCGAGCCGCAGGCTCCTTTTCACGAAGAAGAGGACATTCTGAACGCGCAGATCGGCACGGATATGAGTATCGGCGGAGTTCCGGTGACCATGAACACCTGGGAGGCTGCCGATCGGAACGTCGTCGTGACGGATTTGACTTCCCTCGGGGACAAGCCGGTATCTCTGGAAGTGTCGACTTGGACGGGCGCCTTGTCGCCAAAGCCGACGCTCACGACGAATGCGGGCCTTGACGGCGATACGATGTGGGCCACCAGAGAAACCGCGCCCGGCGATAAGTACTGGGTATCGCGAGCGGCATTGGCAACGAGAATCATTGGTATAGAGGGCAATGCCGTACGTTCTGTTTCCGACTCTACGGCGAAGACGGTATTCGAGCTTCAGCCGGGACAACAGGTGCGTATCGTGACGGCGGTCGGAGGGGGCGGACAGAATCCGACCACTCATCTGGAGGATGCGAAGAATTTGGCGGCGGCTCAGGACAGCAGCGCGCTGGATGCTCTATATGCGAGCCATCTGGACTGGTGGAAGAACTACTGGCTGGAATCTCACGTTAATCTAAACGATGCGGTGCTGGAGAAATATTATTATGGCGCCCTGTACATCATGGGCTCAACGAGCCGGCCAGGGAAAGTAGCCTCCGGACTGTACGGCGTCTGGGCGACAACGGATTCGCCCAACTGGTCCAGCGATCTCCATCTGAACTATAATGCGATGGCTCCTTTCTACGGCGTCTATTCCAGCAATCGCTCGGAGTTGGCGGAACCTTACTTTGATGCCATTCTCGATTACGTGCCGGAAGCGGAGAGAAGGGCGAAAGAGGATTTGAGCAGGGTAAATCCGACTTATATCGCAAGCCGCTTCCCGACCGGCGGGATGGAAGGCGGCGTCTTATTCCCGGTAGGCATTGGACCATACGGTTCGACCACGGACGATAACTACCACGAGCAGGTCGCGAACTCCTTATTTGCGGTTACGCAATTCATTGCTTATTACGACTACACGCAGGATAAGACGTTTTTGGAAAATCGCGCTTACCCGTTCATGAAATTGGTTGGCGAGTTTTTCGAGAACTATCTCGAGTGGGACGCGGAAGCGAACCAATACGTTATCTACGCGGGTCATAACGAAGATTCTTGGTCGAAGAATTCGAGTCCTGACCTTGGACTGCTGAAATATCTACTGTCCGGTCTCATTAAGGCGAGCGAAACGCTTCAGACGGATGCCGATAAGCGGGCGGATTGGGAGCAAATCCTAACGCATCTGCCGGAGCAGCCGACGACTCAATACCACGGCAAGACGGTCTATGCGCTGGCCGAGCCGGGCACATCGACTTACGATGATTTCCGCCCGGGCGACAACACGGTCGTGCTGGAGTTCGTTCATCCCGGCGAAGTACTTGGCATTCGTTCGGATGCCGCCGAGCGTCAGATTGCGATCGACACCTTGGATGCGATGAATTCGTGGGGCAATGACAACAGCTTCCCGAAGGTGTTCACCCAGGCGGCCAGAGTCGGTTATCCGGCGCAGAGCCTTATTGACAAGATGAAGCAGCAAATCAACCAAAAGCTAGGCAAAAACTTGAGGATCATTGATCCGTTCCACGGCATCGAGAAGTCCGGCGCCATCGAGGCGATCAATAATATGATGATGCAGAGTCAGGATGGCATTATCGAGCTATTCCCGGTCTGGCCGGCAGGCAAGGATGCAAGCTTCACGCGATTGCGCGAGAAGGGAGCGTTCGTCGTCTCTGCCGCTAAGAATGGCGATGAAGTATCGAACGTCGAAATTACGAGCGAAGCCGGCAATCCGGTCAAATTGGACAATCCGTATGCGACCGACAGCGTGCAGGTGACGGAAGAAGGCGGAGCCCGCATTTCCGCTGCGGTAACGGACGGCATTATTTCCTTCGCTACCGAGAAAGGCAAAACGTATAGCGTATCTCCTGGCAATGAAGAGGGCCAACCGGAAGGCCCGGCAAACACGGCGCCGGTAATTGAGCAGGTCGCTCCAATTGCCAAAACCGCCGGTCAGCAGATTGATTTCACGGTTCAGGGTACGGACGCGGACGGGGATACGATTGCTTACAGCTCAGACTCCCTGCCCGATGGAGCGACGCTCGATGCGGCTTCCGGCCGGTTTCAGTGGAATTCGGCTGTTGCGGGTACTTATTCCGTAGTAATTACAGCTACGGATGCGAACGGTGCATCGAGCTCTATCACGGTGTCCATTAGCGTGACTAATCCAGTGAGTCAGCCGCCATCAACAGGGTCGCAGCCAACTGGATCGCAATCGACCGAGCCGCCTAACGGCTCTACCGTAACGCAAGGCACCATTCAGGCTGATGTCAAGCCGGACGCGCAAGGGAAAGCATCCGTCCAAGTGACGGCGTCGTCGCTGGAGCAGGCCGTTAAAGAAGCGCAGCAAGGGGCGATCACGGTGGATGTCCGGCCGGCCGGGAAGGCAGATGCGATTGAAGTGCATTTGCCGGCCGAACAATTAAAAGCGCTTCTGCAGCAAGGCGGCATTGAATCGTTAACGATCAAAGATGGGCTGACGTCGATCTCCTTGTCTAACGAACAATTGCAAGGAATGATCTCGTCGGGAGGGGACATCTTGACGATTACGATCGCTAAGGCAGCCGTGACCGATCAGGAGACGAGCGAACGGATCGGCGACAACCCGACGGTTAATATCAAGGCCGATATCGACGGCAAGGCAGCCGGTATCGAGGGAGACGGAGTCCGTACGTCCATCGGCTACACGCTTAAGGCGGGAGAAAGTCCCGAGACGATTGTGCTGTATGAAATTACTGAGGAAGGCAAGCTCCGGATCGTGAAAGACGCATGGTACGATCCGACGACGGGGACGATCGCGTTAAACGCGCAGCTATCCGGGAGCTATGCGGTCATGCCGAATAAGGTGACTTTCAACGATCTCGATCTCGTCGACTGGGCACGGGCCAGCATCAACGCTTTAGCGTCGCGGGAAATCGTTCGAGGCTACGGCAGCGGCACATTCGCGCCGAACGGAGAAGTCACGCGCGCCGAGTTTATCCAGATGCTCGTAAACGCACTCGGCTTATCGAGAGCCGGCAGCATCGAACCGCTTAAGGACGTGAACGCGGGCGACTGGTACTATGATGCGGTTACGACTGCCCGGCAGCTTGGCATTGTACAAGGGCGTAACGACGGTACCTTGGGCGCGGACGAACCGATCACCAGGCAAGATATGGCCGTTCTGATCTACCGAGCCGGACGGTTGAACGATTGGTTCCCTGCCGGCAGCGGCAGCATGACATTCAACGATGGCTCGGCGATATCCGAGTACGCGGTTCAAGCGTTGGAAGCCTTGAACGAAGCAGGACTCGTCCATGGTTACAGCGACGGCACCGTTGGTCCTCTGCGTTCCGCGACCCGGGCGGAAACCGCCGTACTCATTTATAGGATGCTGACATCAGCATCGGCATCGACTGCAGGAGCGGCAAGTCAATTATAAGCTCGTGGTTCAGGCGGCGTATTCGCTTGCCCTACGCGGCAGAATACTGATTTCTAGTACGGAGCATGGTCCTAACGCCATTGCTCCGTATCTGTAGATGACCGAACACAGTGTGCCGGACAAGCGACCCCGGTGCTCTGTGTTTTTTTTATGCGTAAATCCGGACATGTTTAACGCACTTTTAATGATTGGGCGGTTGAAATCTTCCCCTAATAATAGTACCGTTTACTGGAAGGAATCTAAGCGAAATGAGGGGAAAAGTTGTCTAACCATTCGAATGCAGTTGCTGCCGAAGAAGGCGCGCCGTTCTCGATGAAAGCGATTATGGGCCCGCTGATGGCGATCGTCGTCGGTATGATTATGGTTATTCTCGACAGCACGGTCATGAACATTGCATTGCCGACCTTGATGGAGGATTTTGGATCCTCCGTTAATACGATGCAATGGTCGATTACGGCTTACACGCTGGCGCTTTCCGCGGTCATTCCGTTGGCCGGGTGGCTGACGGACCGGTTCGGCGCGAAGCAGATTTTTCTGATTACGATCTTCTTGTTTGCGGCGGGCTCGCTGCTTTGTTCGTTTGCCGCGACGCCTGAACAACTGATTATCTACCGCATTATTCAAGGCGTCGGCGGAGGCATGGTGCAGCCGATCGGCATGGCCATCATCTTCAAGCTGGCGCCTCCGAACAAACAGGGCGCGGTCATGGGGATGCTCGGCATTCCAATGATGCTCGGCCCGGCGCTCGGTCCGGTGCTGGGCGGATATTTGCTGGAATACGCGACATGGCACTGGATTTTCTTGATTAACTTGCCCATCGGCGTTATCGCGATTCTGGTTGGTCTCCGTTACTTGCCGAAGGTGGAGCGCAGAAGCGTGCCGGCGCTGGACTTCTGGGGCATGCTGCTTGCGCCGATCGCGTTCTCCACGCTTTCTTATGCAGTCAGCGAGGGCGGCAAGGACTGGGGATCCGCGAATACGATCGTTAGCCTAATTGTGGGCGTCGTGGCTCTGGTTGCGTTCATCTTCGTCGAGTTTCGCCACAAGCAGCCGTTGTTGGAGCTGCGCGTGTTTAAATCCACGGACTTCACGATCGGCATTATCACGTCTTGGTTAATGTTCATGGCATTATTCGGGTCATTCTTGTTCGTGCCGATGTACATGCAGCAGGTGTTCCATTATGCGCCGTTGAAGACCGGCTTTATGATTCTGCCGCAGGTCGCGATGACGGGCCTATTCATGCCGATCGGCGGCAAGCTGTTCGACAAGTTCGGAGCCCGCGCCGTCTGCGTCGTCGGAATCGCCTTCGTGGCGGCAGGCATGTTCTACATGTCGCAAATCCAAGCCGATTCGGGCGCGGGATACGTCATCACGGCGACGATGATTATGGGCGTAGGCATGGGGTTGTCCATGATGCCGGTGAATACGCATATCTTAAAAGCCGCTCCAAGACGGCTCGTAGACCGGGTAACGCCGCTTACTTCGGCTGCCCAGCAAGTCGTCGTTTCGTTCGCCGTGGCAGGATTGGCAAGTTACCTGAGTACGCGGGTCGCCGATCACTTGGCCACTTCGAAGGGCGATAAGGGCGTTTCGCTCGTGGCCGCCTTCGGGGATACGTTCTTCATCGCGGGCTGCATCGCGGTTGCCGGCGCCTTATTGGCCATTGCATTGCGGAAGCCGAAAGCCTCGGAAGGCGACAGTGCGGAGGGCGTCCATACCCCCGTTATGATGGGGCACTGACGAATTAATCCTGTTCCAGTTTGCTAAACAGAGCACGGCGAGACAGATGCCGCTGCTCTGTTTTTTTTGCGGATCGACATGCAACAAAAAGAGCCCGGCCAACTTCCGGCAGTGCTCTATATCATCAAGCCCTTACTTGTTTAGCAATTTGGTCACGTCGTCCAACTGAGCATTAAACGACATGACGTCATAAGAGAATCAAAGGCCGGAATCGACCGCATAGACTTTCCCTGCCTTTACGGCGGGCAGATTACTCCAAAGCTTGCTCTGTGCCGTTATCTTCGGATCGAATGACTTGAAGCGGGTAAATAACTAACGGGCGAATGCCCCGCAAGAAAGGAATTTATCCAATCACGCGGGAATTAGTTAGGAACAAAGGAAGTGATAATTGTGATCTACGTTATTAAATTTATATACAGCTTTCTGCTGCCGCCGGGGATATTCATCGTCTTATTGGCGGGAGCGGGGGTATGGCTGTGGATCAAGCGCAGCCGACCGCCGGCGATCGGGGCGTTTGCCTTCGCATTGCTCCTCTATTTGTGCAGCATCAACGTCATAAGCGACGGCGTTATGCGCAGCCTGGAGAACGGCTATGCGCCTCCGAGCGGCTTGGCGGGCGATGTCATCGTCGTGCTGGGCGGCGGGGCGACCGTCGATACGCCGGATATCGACGGCGAGGGCAACTTGTCCGGATCGGCCGGGAATCGGCTGTTGGCAGCCGCAAGGCTGTACCAGAGGACGGGACTGCCCATACTTTTCTCGGGGGGCAAGGTGTTTGCCGATACCGGGAACGAAGCGGAAATCGCCAAACGGGAGCTTATCGGTTTAAGGGTACCCGCGGACCGAATTCTTGTCGAGAATCGTTCGTTGAACACCTCGCAGAATGCCGAATATACAGGGGAGCTGCTGGCGCTTCATCATTTGACGAAGCCGATTCTCGTTACGTCCGCCTTTCATATGAAGAGATCGGTGATGGACTTCCGGGAAGCGGGGATGTCGGTCGTGCCTTACCCGGTCGATTATAAGGCAAGCCGCCGCGCCAGCTACGCGTTGAACAAATGGAGTCCTTCTTCCACCGCAATGGATAACATTAGTGTTTGCCTGAAAGAATTATTAGGGATTATGGTTGTCAAACTGCATGCATAGAGGCATAATCCGGCATTCGAATCATACAATGGGGATGAAAACACTAGCTTTCATCCTGAGGAAACCGTCTGGAGGTGATACACATGCCGAAAGTGGTGGATATTAACTTGGATGCCGGGGAAATGGTGCTGACACTCGAAAAGGAAAAGATGCCGCGGACGATCGCCTACAGCAGGCTCGATCGCATGGTGAAGGAGAACGTTTCCGTGAAGAAGTTTCTTCGGACCGTCCAGGTGAGAAGCATTGAGATGCATTTCAAAGGAATGGATGACCCGATCGTCGTCGCCAGCAACAACGTCGGTGATTACGAGAACGTTGAGAACCGCTTGCTGAAGGTCGCGGAGGAGTATGGCATTTCGATTGAAGAATAGCCGAATAGCGGCCGATCGTTCGGGGAATCGGAGCGAGCGGATGCCGCGCGGCGGGAATTAGGTTGTGATGGGGGATAGTAGGAACCGCGGGGCCTTGCCGGACGCGGATTTGAGGGCAGCAGCAGGTTACGGGCAAGTAACCTGCTGCTGCCCTTCTTGTGCTGTTCGTGGAACAGCAGCCGTCCTATACATGATAGATTGCAATAACAAAGATTAATCATCGTATACAGGCATCCGGAATTATGCGAGAATCGGACTAGTGAATATCCTAATCTTGGAAGCGTGGGATAAAATGAAAGCTAAGGTTTGTTTAATTATCGCACTCGTACTCGCAGCCGGTACGTTAGGGTACAATCCGTTTCATTCCGATGCAGCGGCGGCGGCTAAACAGTCCGCAACCTGTTCGATTGAAACCGATAACGGGAGAACGCTTGTCATTGACGATCCTTATTTGGGCCATGCCGATTTATATGTCTTCTGCGGTACGCATGCGGCTGAAGGCGCGGTAGCGGACAAGGCTGTCTTCAAGCTGGATTCCGCTTATTTGAAAATCACGAAAGCATATCCGGGGCTGATAGAAGTCTCCGCCCAACAAGCGGGCCGTGTGACGGTCCAAGCCGCTCTTCCCGATAAAAGCGTGATTTCCTTGCCGATTACCGTCATGACGAAGCAGCAATACGATGCAAGCCGAGCCCCCCAAACGCTGACAATCGACGAGGCCTTGAGGCTCGTCCGGATGAAAATCCATGATGTGCATGGCGAATACGACTATGAATTCATGTATGCGGACGGCGGTTACGTGTTTACGTTAACGGGCCGGGAGGAGATCGGGGAGAGCGACGTCTTCCGGGTCGATCCCGTATCCGGCAACGTATACGGTTATCTGGATGACCGGTACATCGATAATATTATGGTGGATAAACACGATGCTCCGTATAGCGACTTGCAGTGCGTGCAATTATTCAAGCAGCGCTTCCTGAAGTCCCTGCCTGCTGATCGTACGGTCGAAGCGACAGGCAACTACTCCAAGGGCCGTATAGAAATCGGCGTATTCGCGCTTATCAAGTCCCCGAAGACCGGGAAAATGGCGGCCGACTATCATTCCCGCTATACCGCCTACCTCGTCGATCCGGCAACCGGAGACGTAGTGGACGCCATGCCCCCATATGCCTACAAAGGCTCCATCTCGGTCGCCAAGGTTACTCGGAGCAAGAATCGCACGATCTTCGTCAATGACATGCTGCAGGCATACTATCATGGCCTCACCGTGGCGGTGAACACCAATAACGGACATGCGTTGGACGATATTTTGAAACCGGGCAGTGTCATCGACAAGCAGCAGCGCCAGTTCTTCAAAACCGTCTATGCCGCGGGGACCAAAGAACATTTCGGAAAATCGTACGCGGTCGATCATACGGAGCAGGTTTCGCCGGGACTGGTTAAGATCTATGTGTCGGAACAAACCTCCGTCACGACGAAGAGCGGACAAGCACGCCTCGTTAAAGAAAAATGGATGTACCAAGCCGAGAAAGAAGCCTATGCATGGCGGTTTACGGCAATGAGCAGATGGTAATTCGGTCAGGCGGAAAAGAAATCATTGGAAGTGCCGTACGATAATCTTCTTCTGACACGTCTGCGGTAACATGAAAAGAGGAGGTGACGCCCTGATGAAGTACCTTCGCTTGAAGGGAAACCTGGAGCAGCGCAACGTGGACAACCGGCTCTCGTACAATCCGGATATTATTGAATTCTACCTGAGCGAGCAAGATCTCGAATCCCCCGATCTCATTCGGGACCGCATCCGTCAGCTTCATAAGCGCGGAGTCAAGCCTTATCTGCACCATCCGCCGAAGTTCCAAGGCGAGTATCTGGACATCCTAAGCAGTAATCCGGCTGTCCGCCGCTATTATCATGAATCTTCGGAACTGCTCGCGCGCATCTGCAAAGAGGAACGCGCCAAGTGCATCATTCATGCCCACTATACGCATACGGAAAGCTGCCATTACATCACCCGGGAGCGGACCGTTCGCTTGCGGGAAGAAATCCGCGAGATCCTGACCTACGCCAGGGATGTGTTCTTATGGGAAGATTCGACCGCGGGCCTGTTTGCCTACGGTACTAACCCTTACCTCGTGGATGAATTGATCGTGCCGTTAGAGTTGCCGTTGAATGTCGATGTGAGTCACGCGTTTATTTCATGCGGCGGGGATAACGAGAGGCTTCAGCATGTGCTTGAACGAACGAAACCGTACGCCGAATATTATCATTTGGTCGACAGCATGGGGATCGAGCATGATTCGCTATCGCTCGGCCAGGGCAGAATCGATTGGCGAATGGTGAAGCCGCTCGTGCTGGGAAAAGATTTTATCTTTGAGATCACGCTGGCGGGGGATCACTCCGATTGTACGCCGATGGTGGACAGCGCGCGTTATTTCGCGAATGTGGAGACGGCGGACGGAATCGGCGTGAAGTAAGAGGGACAGCTCAGTTTCGTTTCTACGGGATACAAAAATACAGAGCACGGTGAAAGGCTTGCCGTCGCTCTGTATTTTTTTGCGCATGAAGGCGCTACAGTCTGGCTACTCTCAGCAGATGCTGCCGGCTCTGGACGTAAGACTGCGTGGCGATATCGCGAAACCGATCGTAATCGCCGGCCGCAATCGCCTCGTAGATCGCTTGGTTCAATCGGTTGGCGGAATAGTGCGGCTCGTGGGGCGTTAGCTTGAAATTAATGATGCCGTAGAGGACCAGCTTGCGGAATCCGATATCCACTACATTAGCGATGACGCCGTTATATCTTAAGCAAGCATTCGGTGAACTTCACGGAGCTCTCGAGGTAGCGCGTGTACGCGTTATTCCGCTCGGCCTCGAGCTGGCGGTCCAGATGCACGAATCGGCGTACGGCTCATCTTCAGGATCTCGGACAACTCGTTCTCGGATAGAAGCGATCCAGGCATGAATTCGCCGGTTCGGATTTGAGTAGATCGGCGACTTGGAACTTCAGATCGGTTTGGCCGGAGACGACCAAGTGCAGCTTTTGGTATTTGCCATCGAATTGGAAGCTCATATAGTCGTTGGGCTTACTGCCTGACCATGCCGGCATGCTGTACGCGCCGTCGTATGACGTATCGCCGAACGTAAGCTGCGACCTCTCGACAACGTCCTCGAATTGCCATGGCTTATACTTAGGCTTGATTCCGCTGGAGTTGAATTTAACTGCGTCTCCGGCTCCGATGCTGATCGTCCGCGAGGCGTTGTCGTGATCGGCTTCGAAGGCATCGGATACGGCTCTCACCGGGAGATAGGTCGTGCCAAGGACTGGCCGAGACATTGGCTGGCTAGTCGGCAATACCTATTTTTTACAAAGCGCCTGAATTCTGTCGAAGCATGTTGTATGGCCGGGCGGACTTATTATGTGCTTGTCACCGAACAGGCTCCTGCTGACCGCGGTAATCGGCGCCCCGGCCTTCCTTCATTAATAGGCGCAGGAAACAAGAAACGGCCGCTCCCCGGGTGATACCGGGAAACGGCCGTTGTTCCGAAATTATTCTTATACAACCCCGTGAGCAATCATGGAGTCGGCTACTTTAATGAAGCCGGCGATATTCGCTCCGACGACCAAGTTGCCTGCATAGCCATACTCTTCTGCTGCTTTTACGCTTTGGTTGTAGATGTTCTTCATGATGTCATGCAGCTTGGCGTCTACTTCTTCGAAGGACCAGTGCAATCTCATGCTGTTTTGCGCCATTTCGAGCGCGGATACCGCTACGCCGCCGGCATTGGCAGCCTTCGCAGGTCCGAACAGAACGCCGTGGTTCAGGAATACTTCGATTGCTTCCAGCGTCGATGGCATGTTGGCGCCTTCGCCGACTGCTTTCACGCCGTTAGCGACCAATGTTTTCGCCGCTTCCACGTCGATTTCGTTTTGCGTTGCGCATGGAAGAGCGATGTCGCAAGCAATCGACCAGATACCTTCGCAGCCTGGCGTGTAGACAGCATGCGGATGTTCTTTGACGTACTCGCTGATCCGTTTGCGGTTCACTTCTTTCAGTTGCTTCACGGTGTCGAGGTTGATGCCCTCTGCATCGTAGATGTAACCGTTGGAGTCGCTGCATGCTACGACTTTAGCGCCGAGCTGCTGCGCTTTCTCGATCGCGTAGATGGACACGTTACCGGAACCGGATACGACTACGGTGCTGTCTTTGTAGGAAAGGCCTTTGCTTTCAAGCATCTCGTTCACGAAATACACGCATCCGTAACCGGTTGCTTCTGTCCGTGCGAGGCTTCCGCCGTACACGATGCCTTTGCCTGTCAGAACGCCTGCTTCGTTGCCGCCGCGAATGCGTTTGTATTGCCCGAACATGTAGCCGATTTCCCGTCCGCCTACGCCGATATCGCCTGCAGGAACGTCGACTTCAGGTCCGATGTATTTGTAAAGCTCCGTCATGAAGCTTTGCGTGAAACGCATGATTTCGTTGTCGGATTTGCCTTTCGGATCGAAGTCCGAGCCGCCTTTGCCGCCGCCGATCGGTTGGCCGGTCAAGCTGTTCTTGAAGATCTGTTCGAAGCCGAGGAATTTAATAATGCTTGCATTAACGGAAGGATGGAAGCGAAGTCCGCCTTTATAAGGACCGAGTGCGCTGTTGAATTGAACGCGGAAGCCGCGGTTCACTTGTACGCTGCCGCTGTCGTCTACCCAAGGAACACGGAAATACACGACGCGTTCCGGTTCGACGATCCGCTCAAGAATATTGTGTTTCATATATTCGGGACGTTTTGCAATTACTGGAATCAGGGATTCGAGGATTTCGAAGACGGCCTGATGGAACTCGGGTTCATGATGATTACGCTTTACGACCGTGTCATACACGGCATGAACATATTCGCTTGCAGCTGCCATTTGGGGATCAGAAATAACGGTTATCAACTTGAACAACGCTCCTTTGTTGGTGGCGATCGAGTGGGTTTGCATTATTTACACGATAGTTTGCATTTTTATACATTGTAATCAAGCAGGCCGCAGAATTCCAATCAAATAATTTTTAAGGGCAATAAAATACATTTATCCACCCTAAAAGAAAAACTTGCCATTTTGTAATGGCAAGTTCGTTTGTGAGGCTTATTACAGCAGTTCGCGGCGAAGCTGCTCGGCCGATTTCGGCGACAAGTAGCCGATAGGAAGGTCGAAGATCGTCTTCGCGCCTTTGCTGCCTTCTTGGCTTAAACGGTGACCGGCTCTTGCGCATGCTACCAGCACGCTTGCCGTGAACTCAGGGTTGCTTTCGAGCGTCAGACCGAACTCGATGATTTGTTTCGTTCCTTCGCCTGTAATACCGCTGCGGATAACGAAACCTCCGTGCGGCATGCCTTGGTGCTCGGCTTTCAGCTGCTCTTCGGTAATGAACGTAACCGTCGTATCGTAATCGGAGAAGTAGTTCGGCATGTTCACGATCGTTTGCGTGATTTCGACTTTGTTCGCGCCTTCTTCGGCTACGACGAAGCACTCTCTGAGATGCTTGTCGCGCGTCGCCAATTCAGGCGTTTCGCCCGAACGAATGCGGTTGATGACTTCTTGCACGGGTACGGTATATTGAACGCCAGCTTTAACGCCCGGCACGCGGCGAATCGCATCGGAATGGCCTTGGCTTACGCCTTTGCCCCAGAACGTGAAGTCTTTGCCTTCCGGAAGGATCGCTTCTGCGAGCAGACGGTTCAGCGAGAATAGACCCGGATCCCAGCCTGTCGAAATGATGCTAAGCGTGCCGGCTTCCAGAGCCGCTGCGTTAACGGCTTCGTAGAATTCAGGGATTTTCGCATGCGTGTCGAAGCTGTCGACGGTATTGAACATTTTAGCCATTGGAGGCGTTTGCTCAGGAAGGTCGGTTGCCGAGCCGCCGCATAGAATCATGACATCAATAATGCCTTTGTATTGCTCGGCTGCCGAAATATGTTCGAAGCGGGCGCCTTCTCCGCCTGTCAATTGTTCAGGCTGTCTGCGGGTGAAAATCGCCGTAAGTTCCATATCCGGGTTTTGAGCGATGGCCTTCTCGACGCCTCGGCCGAGGTTGCCGTATCCTACGATACCGATCTTGATTGTCTTCTGCTGCACCTGAAATTCCTCCTAATTTGGGTTGTCCAGTAATCGGGAAAAGCTGTTATTAAGTATACAGAAATATTACATCAGATGTAAACTAAACAATTGCTCCGAAACAAGTTCTTTTTAAATAAAATGACCCGTTCCCGGGCCGACCATGACAGCTGCCGTGCCTTTTCTTGCAGGGGATAAGTAATCTATCCCGAGAGGCGCGAAGGAGAGGAACTGGATGCGTAGAAGAGGCGTAGGCAGCCGCAGCATGTCGGTTAAGAGCAAATGGACGAAGACGAAATGGTTATGGTCGGACCGCGTATTGAGACGGTACGTGCCGGATACGATGCGATTCACCCGTTCGTCGCTGAAGGAGATGACCGGCCGCTATAAGACGGTGTATTTCAAACCGACGGGCGGAACGGGCGGCAACGGCATTGCGCGCGTTAAGCGGCTGACCTCCCGGAAGTTTCAGGTGAAGAAGGACGTAAGCTCATTCGAGGTATCTTCGAGCGCCCTGTTCGGCCGTTTGAAGCGGATCGCGCGCGGCCGGAGTTACTTGCTCCAGAAGGGAATCGCCCTGGAAACCTCGGGAGGCAGACCATTCGACCTGCGAATGATGATGCAGAAGACGAAGGCCGGGAAATGGGTGCCTTCCTTGCTGTTCGTCAAGCTGGGCAAACCGAACAAAGTCGTCACGAACTATCATCAAGGCGGCAAGCTTGCGTACGTGGAGCAGACGCTGCGCCGTACGGGCTGCAGCGCGCCGCAGATCGAACGATATAAAAAGCGGCTGAAGAAGCTTGGCATGCAGACGGCCCGCTGCTTCGACCGTCGCAGCAAGAAGTTTAAGGAACTTGGCCTCGACATCGCGCTTGACCGTAAGGGACGGCTGTGGATTCTGGAAGTGAACACGCGGCCGAGCTTCAGCGCGTTGAAGTCGCTTGCCGACAAAAATTATTACCGGACCATTGTCCGATATGGGAAACAGTACGGTCGAACGAGATAGGCGATCGCGCGCAGGACGTTCTATTCTTCACTTATAAGCTGTCCGTAATCTGCCGATTGCGTTGGGAATTAATTTGCAAGTTTCAGAGGGGCCTAATACGGATTTGATTATACGTATCCGAAGTCAGTCGGCATGTATAAGCGTTATTGAGGGTAACTGCGAGTGTTTGCGGCGGTAAGAGGGGGGGACTTGAATAAGAAAAAGGGATTCCGGCCGCGCTCGGTGCGGCGCGGCTAGACTCCCCATGAAGAAGGTCGGCTTTCGGTCGGCTCTTCTTGCCGATGCTGTTAGAGCAAGTAGTTCCGAATGCCTATGCTTCCTGTCCGGCTTTCGCAATGAACCGGTGCCAGCGCTTCGTGCAGAAGGCGCACAGGATGACGCCCGCCAATGCCATGGCGCACCAGACGACGATCGTTATTTCCCAGCCGAATCGCCCGCTCATTGCCGCGATGCCGTAGATGGATCCGGCGCTGCCGAGATAGGTGAACGCGTTAAGAATGCCCGATATCGTGGCTACCTTGCCGAATTTGGCGAAATGCACGGGCAGCAGGCTGATCAGCATCAAATTAATGCCATGCATACAGCCTGTCAGGCATGCCATCAGCGCGATGCCGATTATGGCGTTTGCGTTATACAAGGCGATCAATAAGCCGGCCGTGACCAATGCGGCGGCCCAGAAGAGCGTCGCGGTACGGACTTCGTTCTGCAGGATGCGCTGAACGAAGGAAGCGGCCGATACGCTGATAATCGTGAACGCGGGCAGGACGGCCGTGCTCAGGATGGAGAAGGAATTGCCCAGGCCGAAGTTATCGTCGATGAAGGTCGGCATCCATGTCGTTATGCCGTCCCGCAGCGCGCCCTGCAAGACAATGGCCGCTATAATCGGCAAGAGACCCGACGCGAAGATGAGCGGAACGGCCTTCCCCGATGCTTGCTCCGTGACGGGATTCATAGCGCCGCCCGATGACTGCGACGGGAATTTGCGCGCGCCTGCAAACCAGATGCCGGCGACCAGTAAGGACAGGCCGGCCGGAATCGCGAAGGACATCCGCCAGCCGGAGAGGACGATGCATAGCGGGACGAGCAAGTAGACGCCGATCGTGCCGGCGGATGCTGCCGCGACGACGCCGACGCTCGCATTGTTGTAGGCTTCGCGCGACAAGGTTTGCGTCATGATCCGCACGAGGGGAGGCCATAGCATCGCTTGAAACAAGCCGTTAAAACACCAAATAACGGTGATGAGATAGATGTTGCCCGTATTGGCAACGGCGAGGTTAAGCAATGCGGTCGCAACAAGCCCGGACGCGATCATGTGCCTGGGCGGCAAGCGGTCGCCGATTAACCCGAATATCGGCTGCCCGATGCCGTAGGCGATGAAGCTGCCGATCAAGGCCATGCCGGCAAGCGAATTGGATACGCGCAGCGAGTCCGCGATTTCGGAGATGGCCGCTCCGTAATTCAGCCGGGTCATGTAGCTCGTAAAATAAACAAGGCAGCAAAGCGAGCTGAAGATGAAGGATTGACGGGGCGACAACTTTACAGCAGGCATCGGCCTTCCCAATCTTTATTGCTCGGCACGCCGTTCAGCTTCGCAATGGTCGGCGCGAGATCAAGGATGCTTGCCTGTCGGATCGCGGTTCCGGGCAGCATCGATCGGCTCTTGATGAATATAGGAATCGTCATATCCTCCGGCATCGTCGTCCCATGCGTGCGGTCATGCCCGCCGTGGTCCGCGGTTACGATAACGGCGTATTCCGGCGGCAAGGCGCGAACGATTCGCTCGATGGATGCCCACGATGCATAGACCGACTTCAGGTAGGCGTCGGACATCCAGCCGTGCTTGTGGCCGATTTCGTCCACGAGGCCCAAATACAAGAAAGCGAAGTCGGGCAAATGCCCGCCTACGTATTGAATAGCTTGATCGGTCAACATGTCATTGGATGCTTCGTAGGTATGGGCATTGCCGGCGATGAAGCAGCTGTAGGCCAGTGATTCGGGACGGGTTAGATCGCGGAGCTGCTCCCAATTGTAGAACATGGCGCATGTCCGCTGATAAGCATGCAGCTGCTCGCAAAGTCCGGCAATAGGACGGACCTGGGGCGTGTACACGTTATCCAGAATGCCGTGGCGCTCAGACGGAACGCTGTGGAACAACGACATATGGCAAGGCAGGGTTACGCTGGGCATAATCGTCGTCGCTTGCAGCGTATGAGCCGCCGACGCCTTCAACTCCTCGATAAAGGGATGACCGCAAGCGGACAATGCATCGGGACGCATCCCGTCAACCAAGATCAGCAATACTTTTTCGTTCATCGCGCACACTCCTCTAGTGATTAATTATTTGCAAGGATTGTTTCTGGTACAGAGCGAGTACATGTCCGGGAAGCTGGCTGTCCGTGATGATCTTGAAGGACGGCGAAAGGTCGCACAGCTTGATCGTGGCAGCCGTTTCGAATTTCGTGCTGTCGGCCAGCATGAAGACTTCGCCGGCGTTGCGCATGTACGCCCGCTGAATTTCAAACAGCTCGTGCACGAATTCGCTTGCGCCGTTCTTGAGCGAGATGGCGGAGGGGAAGATGAAGGCTTTCGAATAGTGAAGCCGATGAATCGCGTCCAATGCCAGATGCCCGTAGAACGCCCTCTCGTCCTTGAGGTATCTCCCTCCGATCTGAATCAGCTCGAAGCCTTCCGCGTCGCTGAAGCAGCCGAACACTTCCGGAGAATTCGTGATAATCGTAAGCCGGCGGAACCTTTTCTTGATGACAGCCGCCAGTTCCATAGCCGTGCTGCCGGAATCGATGGCGATCGTGTCATGCTCGTTAATATACCGCGCGGCAATATCGGCGAGCTGGGTTTTCATCGCTTTATTCTCGGCTATGCGCGTTTCCAGCTTGGCGAACGGCTTGCGCTGTTTCTTGGAAACGGCCCCGCCATGCACGCGCGACAGCGCCTGCTGCTTCTCAAGATGCGCCAAATCGCGACGCACGGTTTCGATGGAGACGCCGAACAGCTCCATCAGCTCGGCAACCGTAATCGATGATTGCTTTTCCAGAAGCTCTGCGATTGCCGCATATCTCTCATTTGCGAACAAAATCCAACCAACTCCAATTAAATCAACATAAATGCACAAACAAAGCATAGAATCTATCCCTACCGGTTGTCAAGAAGATAATGGGTATCGCGAAAAAGGACAAAAAATAGAGCCGAGGCACCGCCCTGAACAGGGTGATGCTTCGGCTCTATTCGAACGGCAGACTGCTTGTCTATCCCGGGCGGGGTCTCTCCCCGGCTGCTTCCGGTCAGGACGAGATCGCGCCTTGCTCGGCAAACCGGCCGCGAAACACGCCGTTTCGTCCGTTGCGTTTCGCGGTGTAGAGGGCTTTATCGCAAAAGGCGTACAGGCTCTCCATCTGCGTTCCCGCATCGGGAACGATCGTAAGGACGCCGATGCTGATGGAATAGGTAACGGGGAGGCCATGAATCGTCGCTCCCGTAAGTACCTTCTTGATGCGCTCGGCCGCTTCATTGGACGCCGTCTCGTCCATGCCGGGCAGCAGCAGTCCGAATTCATCGCCTCCGTAGCGAACGAACAAATCGTCGCGCCCCAGATCGCGCTTAATGCGCGAAGCGAGATCCTGCAGCACATGATCGCCGGCGTCATGGCCGTACGTATCGTTAATGGCTTTAAACCAGTCAATGTCGAACAACAGATAAGAGAGCGGCATCCCCCTCTTGGCATGGTCGGCGAGACACTGGTCCGCTTGAAGGGCGAACGTTCTGCGGTTCAAGGCGCCCGTCAAATCGTCGCGGCTGGCCAATCGGATTAATTCTTGATTGGTTTGCTCCTTCAATAACAGGACGAATCCCATATTCAGCATGATGGAGACGAGGTAGAGGGCCAATAACGAGATTAACTGATACATCCCCGTCTTATAATAGCTGGTCGAAGCGTCGGTCAGAAGGGCGATCATGCCTCTGATCAGCGTCGATGCGAATAACAGGAGATAGAGACTGCCCATCATGCGCATGAGCAAGGAGCGGTTTCTCCCCAGCGCTATCCGGCATGTCGGCAGGATGAGCAGCGCGATGACGACGGAGCAGTAGGCAATTCGGAGCTTTTCTTGGTTGTCGAAGAGAATGATCAGCTGAAAACCGATAATGCCGAGAGCGGTATAGACTAGGTATCTCCGCTTGGTTTGGGGCTGCAGTTCGTGCAGGAGCGTTAGCAGGGCGATCACTTCCAGCGAAGCCCCGATCAGCATCGCCGAATTCCCGACCGAGACGGAGAGGAAACTCGGAATCCCCCCGCGTAAAATCATCAAGCACCAGGCCGCGGTTTGGATGCATTTGGATACGAAGAAGATTTTGACGGCTGAAGCTTGTATATGATCCTGCCAATAGGCGCTAATCATAATTAATGAGAATACGTATCCGATTCCAAGCGAAAGCAGAATCGCCTTTGAATCCATGAGTAAAGTCATGATGAGCCACCAGCTTTAGGTAAATTTTTCATTTACTCTAATTATAAAGCAGGCGGTCATGTCGTGCTTTGTTTTTTTGTGCAACTAAATATACGAAAGGATCAAGTGTGGCAGCAGCCGGTTGCGGCGCCGGTGCCGGCGCTCTAATTGTCACGGCTCGCGGTGCCGAACTGCGGCCGGATACGTTATACTAGGTTTAAAACGATATTCGGGGTGATCCGTCCATGTTCGGCAACAAAAATACGCAAGTATCCGAGCCGGCCGCGCCAGTAAGGGAAGTGCCGGTGTATACCGTTCACTCGCTGCCGCGTTCCTATGAAATCTTGTGCTCGGTCTATACCAGCAGAGTAGCCAACGGTACGCCCCTTCATGTGCTGCAGCAGCTTGGCCGCGCCGGCGGAACGATTCCGGAGTGCGATGCGGTCATCGGCATGCTGATCGTTCCTGCCGTGGGCTCCGTGAATGCCTACGGCACGGCGATCCGCTACGTGTAATTCAGCGTTGGAAGACGACAAAGACCGGAAGCCCTTGCCGGCCGCAGTTTGCGGCAGCAAGGGCTTCCGGTCTTTCATCGGTTAACAGGCAAATGATAACGAATCAGACGCAAGTAAACGCGTCAATCCGCTGCAGGTCGATGCCGGTGAACATCCAGAAGAAGCCGTTCCACCGGAAGCCCGCGACGGACGTCCGGCCGACGAAGGTCGGGAAGAACCAGAAGCCGGCTCCGCTGCGCGGCCAAATGTACGTCATGCGGAACATGCAGCGCGAAATGGCGCCCGGATCGACGGCAAGCGTCGACGCGCTAAGCGGCTTCGGGGGAACCGCTTGCGGCGGCGGCGAGGACGGAGGCGACTGCGCGCCTTGCGGTCCGGTTGGAGGCATGAAAGCCATGCTGATCACTCCTTTGTAAGTTGACTGCCCGCGGGTTTCTTAGAGCAGCGAGATGGCTAGCAGGTTAAACAGTACCAACGGCAATACATAGTTGTTGTTGAAACCGAAACCGGGAGCGGGCGGGCCCGGGAAGAATCCGCGGTGGCCGTACTCATTGTTGAGGCAGATGACGAGAATGCCTTTGTCGCAATGGACGATATGTCCTTCGAAGACGTCGCCGTCCATCATCTCCACCTTTACAAGCCGATGCATATGACCCGTGCACAGCCCGTGAAGATGATCGTGGACGTTACGCAGCGTTTGATGAATCTTGTCGTCGCATTGATAGATCGGTTTCATTTCGTGATGTCCGTGATGTCCGTGATGTCCGTGATGTCCGTGATGTCCATGATGAGCCGATTTCACTTCTTGATTAACCGGCTTCGTCTCTTGCGGGGCCGTGTTGTTCTTTGAATTCATGGTTGGAAAACCTCCATTGTAAACATGATTCATCCTATGCAGAAGCCCAGCTAGGCGTTACTGGCGTTCCGGGAGCCGAAGGAGAATGGAGGAACCGTGCTGCAGGAAAACATGCCCCTGGATGCCCCGTGTGCCAATACCAGCCGCCGCAACGAAGAAAGGAGCGCGATCGAGTGGATTCTCGTTCGCGCTCCTTTTGATAGGGGCTATCCTGTAGTTGCTATTAACCGCCGAGGCGTTACGGATAGAAAGAAGCTTATGCCTGTCCGAAATGTCTCCAATCCGGCAGACGGTCAAGCGTGATGCAGTAGGGATGGCTGTAAACCTTCTTCAGCTGCTCATCCGTCGTCGATTTACCCTCGGTCACGAAGCCTTCGCCCCACGTCATATACCACAGCCAAGCGGTGCGGCCCGCCTGGAGCAGATCCGGATCGGGAATCGAGCCGTTCTCGCCGAGAGCAACCAGCTTCTTGCCTCCGGCCAGCGCATCGACGTGCTCGTAGGGCTTGCGCAACGGACCGTAGTTGCCGGATGGCGCGTAAATGTCGCAGCTGTCGATATCGGTCTCGCCTTCGCCCGGGTACCACTCCGCGACCGAGGAGTTCCAGACCCAGATCAGGTTGTTCAGCTGATGCAAATTGGTGAAACGGTCGTACATGAGACGCCACAATTGCTTGCACGGCTCTGCGCCGAACGCGCCCCACCAGAACCACGCGCCGTCCGCTTCGTGCAGCGGCCGCCACAGCACGGGCACGTTCCGGTCGCGCAGCTTCTTCAACTGCTCCGCGACGTAATCCATGTCCGCGAGCAGCAGCTCGTGTTCCTTCGTCCCCGGCTTAAGCGCCAGCGGGAGAATGAAATCGGTGTTCTTCGTATAAAAGGTCTTGTCCTTGCCGCCCGTAGGCGCGTACCAGTGCCACGTCATGGTAACGATGCCATTATGGACCGTCGTCCACTCGATCGCCGTCTCGACGGAGCCTTTGTTTTCCTCGATTTCGAGCAGCTTGTGGTCTGTCGGATCGGCGGTTTCGGTCGCGTGCGAATAGCTGAGCAGATCAAAGCCGCGAATAGCCGGCTGCTTGCCTGTTACGTTGCGAATATATGTAAATTCCTTCGCGGGGGAGAACGACGAAGCCGTATGCTGGCCGGTAACGATGTGTTTCCCGAACAAGCTGTTCAAGTAGTTCCAGAGCGCGACCGTTTCCGCCGACGCGTTCGGGTTAATGAGCGGACGCGGTTCGCGGCCGAGCACGGGCGCCTCGGCATCGGTCAGCTGAAAGCTGTCCACATCGACGCCCTCTCCCCAAGACTTCAACAGCGCCAGCGTATGTGCGCCTGCTTGGAGGTAAACGGTGCATTGGCGTTCGGTTACGAAGCCTTCCGTGGCGTGGGAAATTACTTCGCCGTAGCTGTTTCCATCGATCAGAATGACGTTCCTGCGGTAGCCGTCGGTCACGGAGTAGCGAACGTTCAGATCATAGAAGCCATCCTCCGGAACCTGAATGTCCACTTCGACCCGGTCTCCGTCCTTGCTGGAACCTTGTACGTAACCGCTTCCGGAAAATCCCGGCGTTTCGGAAACGATTTCAAGTCCGGTTAATCGGCCTTCTTCGGCTTGCACGATGATTGCGCTGTTTGTCCTCAAGTACGGTTCCTCCCATAGTCGGATGAATTCGCATGGACTCTTCGATGCTGCAAAGTCCAGCTATTCCTAATATACATGGATTGCTGGAATTTTTGTACCGTTTCCCCGAACGGGGATGCGGGCGGATTCCGTTCTAATGGTATAATTGGGCGAGACATGGAACGAGAAGGGTGATTGCATGAGCGTAATTCGGCTAGAGAACGTCACGAAGAAATATGAGGACGCCCTGATCTTCCGCGAAATTTATTTTCGCGTAGCGCAAGGGGAACGAATCGGCCTGATCGGACGAAACGGCGCCGGCAAATCGACGGTGTTCAAGCTTATCATGGGCAAGGAAGAACCGACGTCGGGTAAAGTGGAGGTCGACCCGCAGGTGAAGATCGGCTACTTCTCCCAGTTCTCCGAGCTGAGCGGGAGCTTGTCGGTCCAGCAAGAGCTGGAGATGTGCTTCGAGCAGGTCGCGCTGATCGAACGGGAGCTGCAGCAGGTCGGAGAGCAGCTGGGCACTGTCGATAACGACGGCGAAATGGAGCGGCTGCTCGCGAGGCAGGCGGAGTTGTTCGAGCAGATGGAACACTTGGACGGCTGGAACGTCTCCGTCGAGATCAACACGGTGCTGACGAAGCTCGGCTTCAACGACCGGTCGCGCCATCAGCCGATCGACGAGCTGTCGGGAGGCTGGCGTAACCGCGCCGCGCTGGCGAAAATGCTGATCGAGCTGCCCGACGTGGTCCTGCTCGACGAGCCGACGAACTATTTGGATATCGAAGGCATCGCTTGGCTGGAGCAGTGGCTGTACCGATTCAAAGGCGCCATGATTCTGGTCTCGCATGACCGGCAGTTTATCGACAAAGTCGTGACCAAGACGATCGAGATCGAGAACTATCACTTCCAGGAGTACGAGGGGAATTACACCGATTACATCCGCAAGAAGAAAATGCGCAAGAAGGAGCTGGACCGCCAGTTCGAGTGGGAGGAAGAACTGCTTCTCATGGAGGCGGAGGCGATCGACACCCGCGCGAGCCGCAAGTCGTCCAAAGACCGGCTGTCCCGCAAGCTGGCCGACAACAAGAAGCGGATCGAGCCGCACCCGGTCAATGTGCTGATCACGGATATTTACGAACGGCTGCGGTTTCCGGACAAGCTGTGCGAAGTGAAAGGAATCGGGCAGACGTACGAGGGCCGGCAGATCTTCCGGAACGTCAGCTTCGACATCCAGAAGGAAGACCGTCTGGTCATCACGGGGCCGAACGGAAGCGGGAAGTCCACGCTCATCAAGGCGTTAACGGGTCAGGAGAAGCCCGAATCCGGCACGGTCATCTGGGAGAGAGGCGTCGAGTACGCGTACTTTAACCGGATGTGGGAAGAGCTCGATCCGAAGGATACCGTCAGCCATGCGGTCAATACGTACGGGCTCGGGCTGGATGCGCCGCGTAAGAAGGTGAACAAGTTCCTGTCCATGCTTCAATTCTCGGAGGCGGATTTAAGCAAATTCATCGGCAATCTGTCCGGCGGCCAGAAGGCGCGGGTAGCGCTGGCGAAATGCCTCCTCTCGGGAGCGGCCGTCATTATTCTGGACGAGCCGACGAACCATCTGGACCTGACGAGCATCCAGGTGATGGAACAGGCGCTCATTCATTTTCCCGGCGCGGTCGTGACGGTCAGCCATGACCGGTTCTTTATCGATAAGATCGGCACGAAGATGCTGACCTTCGACCCGGAGAACGGCGTTAGCGAGCAAAATCTATAGAACAGGGCCAAACGCCGCCCCGCGGCGAATGAGCCCAATTGAAACAGCGGCAGCCATGGAAGGGAATATCCCCGTCCTGGCTGCCGCTGTTTATGGTGTGCAAGATATGCAAGTCTATTAAACGCGCGATGGCGTACGTATTGCTTAGGATACGGTCCGGCGTGCGTTGTCCGCCGACGAATTATCGCCGTGGCCATCTCCGTTGGACTCGTCGTCGCCTAGACCAAGCGAACGCGTCGTTGCGATATGGTTTTCTTGGATAAGCTCCGGATTCTTCAACAGCGACATGCCGTAAGAAGGAATCATGTCGATGATCTTAGGCTCCCAGAATTTAATATGCTGCGGGAAGCATTTTCGGATGACTTCCAGCATGACGGAAACGGCGGTGGAAGCGCCCGGAGAAGCGCCGAGCAACGCGGCGATCGAGCCGTCCGCTGCGCTGATGACTTCCGTGCCGAATTGCAGCGTTCCTTTGCCTGCAGCCGTATCTTTGATAATTTGCACGCGCTGGCCGGCTACGAGAATATTCCAATCCTCGCTCTTGGCATTCGGAACAAAGTCCCGCAACGCTTCCATGCGCTTTTCTTTCGACAGCATGACCTGTTTGATCAGGTAGGTCGTCAGCGGCATGTTCTTCACGCCGGCGGCCATCATCGTGACGAGATTATGCGGTTTGACGGAAGTGATCAGATCGAACATGGAACCGTACTTCAGGAACTTCGGCGAGAAGCCGGCAAACGGCCCGAAGAGCAGCGATTCCTTGTTGTCGATTACCCGGGTGTCCAGATGCGGCACGGACATCGGAGGCGCGCCGACCGGTGCTTGACCGTATACTTTCGCGCGATGCTGCGCAACGATAGCCGGGTCCTGACACACCATGAACAGTCCGCTTACCGGGAAACCGCCGACGCCTTTCCCCTCGGAAATGCCGGATTTCTGCAGCAAATGCAGACTTCCGCCGCCGCCGCCGATGAATACGAACTTCGCCGTGCGACGTTCTACGGTACCGTTCGCGAGATTGCGGACTTTCAGTTCCCAGGAGCCGTCGCTGGTACGTTTAATATCATCTACGTTTTGATTGTATTTAATGTCGACGTTCTTCGTCTTCAAGTGGTCGAACATCATGCGCGTCAATGCGCCGAAGTTGACATCCGTTCCGGATTCGCTTCTCGTTGCCGCCATCGGGCCGTTGATCGCGCGGTCCTTCATCATCAGCGGAACCCATTCCTTCAGCTTCTCCGGATCTTCGGTATATTCCATCCCGTGGAACAACGGATTGCCCGACAACGCCTCGAACCGTTTCCGCAGGAACTTGACGTCCTTCTCCCCTTGCACGAAGCTCATATGAGGCACGGGCACGATGAAGTCGCGCGGATTGGAAATCAGATTGCTGTTGACCAGATAAGACCAGAACTGCCTCGATACTTGGAATTCTTCGTTGACTTTGATCGCTTTGCTGATATCTATGGATCCGTCCGGTTTCTCAACGGTGTAGTTAAGCTCGCATAATGCAGAGTGTCCCGTTCCCGCGTTGTTCCACTCGTTGGAACTCTCTTCGCCTGCCGTCGCGCGTCGCTCCAGCACGGTGATTTCCCAGCTCGGCGCTAGTTCCTTCAGTAATGATCCGAGCGTAGCGCTCATGATGCCGGCGCCGATTAAGATAACATCTGTCTTCGTCTCTAGATTGCTCATATATACCATCCTTATACCCTATGATTTGCAGAAAGGATGTAGGCGATCATGCTTAAGGCGCCATAGCAACTAGGGCGCGATCTGGTCAAACATCTTTTCTGGTTTTCTGGATCCATTCTTTCTCCTAGTGTATCACTATTAGATATAGATTAAAATAATCGCGGTTGTGCTTATCCCGTTTTTTTGTTTCCGAAACTTCCACTTCCTATCACCCTTGGCATAAATATTCCTGAAACGATAGCGGCCAGATCGGACGCGCCGCGCGGACGCATTGAACAATTCCCATGAACGACGTATACTGCGAATCAGAACGATATCTCGAAAATAACCAGCGGAGCAGAATGTGACGAAATTGCAACTTGGACGGGTGAATCCGCTTACACACGAGGAGGTCTATCATTCCATGAGAAAGATGCTATGTTTAGACATGTTCACGGCGGAACAGCAGGCTGCTATTCGGCAGGCCGTACCGCAGGATGTATCGGTCGTGTTCGGCCGGGCGTCGGAGCTGGAGGATCGACAATATCAGGAAGCGGAAATTATTTTCGGCTGGAACGCGAAGGTGAAAGAAACGGCGATGCGGGAGGACGCCAAGCTGCGCTGGGTGCAAAGCTGGTCGTCCGGGATCGATAATTTGCCGCTGGACATGCTGGAGTCACGCGGAATCCTGCTGACCGATGCCAGCGGGGTACATGCCCGTTCGGTATCCGAGACGGCCGTCGCCATGATGCTCGGGCTGTCGCGCGGCATTGCCTCCGCGGTTCGCAATCAGCGGACAGGCCTATGGGAGAGCCCGAAGACGCTGGCCGAGATGAATGGCGGCACGGTCGCGATCGTCGGCGCCGGGGAGATCGGCCGCGAGGTGGCGAGGCTCGCGCGCGCGTTCGAGATGCGCGTCGTCGCCGTCCGCCGTTCGGGCGGCTCCATGCCCGAAGCGGACGCCGTCTACGACATGTCCCGGCTTGACGATGCGCTCCGAGAGGCCGACTATGTCGTGAACATTCTGCCGCTCACGAAGGAGACGAGGCATGTGTTCCATGCCGAGCGGTTCGCCGCCATGAAGAGCAGCGCGTATTTCATTAACGTCGGGCGCGGCGCCACCGTGCGGACGGAAGATTTGGTCGAAGCGCTGGATAAGGGCGTGATCGCAGGCGCCGGACTCGACGTGTTCGAGCAGGAGCCGCTTCCCGCCGACCACCCGCTGTGGGCGATGCCGAACGTGATTATGACGCCGCATAACGCCGGCGGGTTGACCGTTCGCAATACGGAGCGGCTCGTGAAGCTGTTCGTCTCGAATGTGGGGATTTACTTGTCCGGGGACGCATCCAATCTGCGGAATTTGGTGGACTATCGGAAGAAGTATTAAGGGTTTAAGCGTTCAGGCAGCGTAAGAAAGAAGATAATTTATCGAACAAGCATCCCGGGCAGCGTTCCGGGATGCTTGTTTGCTGTCGTCTAGTCGCGTTGTTCCCGTGCTATTCCAAGATGCCGCGTGAAAATCGTCATTGACAGCCAGGAGGTAACTATTTATATTTATGTTGATATTGATAATCATTATCATTAAATTCGGCGGTAGTCCGTACATAAGGGGAGTTAAGCATGAAGAGAACGTTATTGATTCCGGTTATTTTGGCGATGGCGGTTGTATTGGGCGCTTGCGTCAACAAGGCGACGAACAACGCCGCGAACAACACGGCAGCGAACACCGCGACTAACGGCGCAGCGAACGGTGCGACGAGCAACGGCGCGGCAGCGCAGAACGACAATGCCGCTTCCGAAGAAGCATCCGGCACGATTACGTACGCCTCCGAGACCGGAGACGTTCAAGTTCCGGCAAACCCGCAGCGTATCGTCGCGCTGACGAATGCGCCGAATGTCATCTCGCTGGGCGGCAAGCTGGTCGGGGTGGACGAATGGACGAATAAGAACCCGCTGTTTACGGATAAACTCGCCGGCGTCCAAGTCGTATCGGACAGCGATCTGGAGAAGATCGTCGAGCTGGACCCGGACTTGATCATCGGCAGCCCGGATTCGAAGAATCTCGCTAAGCTCAAAGAGATCGCTCCTACTGTCGTTTATACATGGGGCAAGCTGGACTACTTGAATCAGCAGCTGGAAATCGGCAAATTGCTGAACAAAGAGAAGGAAGCGCAGGCGTGGATGGATGATTTCAAACAGCGCGCGAATGCGATTGGCAAGGAAGTGAAAGCGAAGATCGGCGAGAACGCAACCGTGTCGGTGTTCGAGACCGATTCCAGGAGCTTCTACGTCTTCGGCGACGCCTGGGCGCGCGGTACGGAAGTGCTGTATCAGACGATGGGTCTGAAAATGCCGGAGAAGGTCAAAGCGGATACGCTGAGCGAGGGCTATCATACGCTTTCGTCCGAAGTGCTCTCCCAATATGCCGGCGATTGGATCGTGCTCAGCAGAAGCACGGCAGCCGACAATTCGTTCATGAATACGGACTCGTGGAAGAACATTCCGGCCGTTAAGAACAACCATGTGATCGTGATCGATACCGAGGCATCGACCTATAGCGATCCAACTACGCTCGAATACCTGTTGAATATTTTCAAGGAAGCTTTCCTTGGCAGCAAATAAGCGTCTCGCTCTCGCTTAAGCCCGATCGGCATGCGACAACGACAAAGAATAAGACCGAATCCCCGGCTGGGGTTCGGTCTTTCGCAGTTATTGTGCCGCTAATGATAGGGAGCAACGACGCTAGGCTCGCTGTCTATTCCAATTCGAAAGCAGCCTCGGCCCATCCGTACTCGGGATCCGGCTGGGTGCCGTCCTTGTACGTGGAAATCAGCGCCCAGCGGTCGGTGCCGGAACGGTTCGGATAGGAGGCATGAAGCAGCAAGTCGTGGAAGACGATAGCGTCACCCTTGGCAGCCGGGAAATCGACGATGCGCGACGCATCGATATCCGTTTCATCTAGACGGTAGATGAAGCCGTTGTCGTCCGCGACTTCCCCGTCGTGGCTGGCGGCCGACACATGGGAGCCGGGAAGAACGCGCAGGCAGCCATTGGCTGCGTCGGCATCGTCCAGCGCGATCCATACCGACAGCTTATGACTTCCATGCCAATACGAATAATCTTGATGCCAGGGCGATCCGAAATCCGTGCTCGCGTTCTTGAAGACGAGCTTGTCGTTCATGAACATGACGGACGACCCGATGATGGCTTTCAATACCCGTGCCAGCTCCGGTGCCCGCGCCGCTTCCTTGAACAACGGACTTTCCGCGGTCAATCCGAGAAACACGCCGCTCTTGTCGACGGCATGCCTTGCCATGATTGCAGCCGCCTCGGCTTTCAGCGCGTCTGCTTCCTCCGGTGTGTAAAGCTGCTTCAGAATGACGTACCCTTGCTGCTCGAACGTTTCTTTCGTGGATGGCTCCAAGTTCGTCTCCTCCTTATCGTCTCCCAAAAGGTGGTCCCCTGTATATTTTAAAGCGTTTTCGTGCGGAAAAACATGGCTGCCGCGAAAATTCTCCATCGGCCGGACTGCCCGCTCTTGGGACAATCGGCTACAATAAAGCTATGAACGATAGACGGTAAGGAAGGGAGCGATTCTGTATGAAAAAGAATGCACTCGGTCAATCCGGGCTGCTTGTCGGCGAGATCGGGCTTGGCTGCATGTCGCTGGGAACGGAGGAGCGGGAGGCGGTCGCGATCATTCACGAGGCGCTCGAGCGGGGCGTCAATTTGCTCGATACCGCCGATCTCTATGACAGCGGGCGCAACGAGGAACTCGTCGGCATCGCAATCCGGGGGCGGCGCGAGGGGGTCGTGCTGGCCACGAAAGTCGGCAATCGGCGAGTTCCCGGGCAAACGGGCTGGACGTGGGATGCGTCCAAGGCGTACATCCTATCGGCCGTGAAAGAAAGTTTGCGCCGGCTTGGCACGGACTACATCGACCTGTATCAGCTGCATGGCGGTACGCTGGACGATCCGATCGACGAGACGATCGAGGCGTTCGAGCAATTGAAACAGGAGGGGTTCATTCGCGCGTACGGCATCTCTTCGATTCGTCCGAACGTGATTCGGGAGTATGTCGAGCGGTCCGGCATTGCAAGCGTCATGAGTCCGTACAGCATCGTGGACCGGCGCGGGGAAGAAGCGGTGTACCCGCTGCTTCGGGAGCAAGGAATCGGCGTCATCGCAAGAGGACCCTTGGCAAGCGGAGCGTTGGCGGCCAATAGGGAACCGTCCAAAGCGGTAGCGGACTACGAGCTGGAGGAGCTTGCGGCGCTTCGCGGACAGCTGCAGCAGCTGACAAGCGCCGAGCGTAACTTAACGCAGCTTGCGATCCGCTACTCGCTCGGCCATCCGGCCGTTGCGACCGTCATTCCCGGGGCGCGCACGCGCGAGCAGCTGCTGCAGAACATCGCGGCCGCGGACGCGCCGGCGTTGTCGGAAGAGGAGGCGGCACTCGTCCGCCGCGTGAGCAAAGCGAACAGGTACGCGCTGCACCGCTAGCGTGATTTCGAGCGAAGAAGTGTACCCCGTACAGTACATGTCGGGGAAACGGCCGATTTCGAGCTAAAAAAGTGCCCATGCGGCGCAAATTAACTTTCGTCGAGAATTCCCGGGACTCCCGGGAATATCGCGACCCGCTAAGAGGAGCTGTTTAGGCAGCTCCTCTTAGCGTTGTTCGTGGGACTAGCCGGGTACACCGGCCGACGGTGGATACAATAGCCTCGGAATTTAGAGGCGTGGTCCCCGAAGAGGTGAACGCGGTCCATGGGTTATTTTCGGCTGCAAGGAAGTATTGGTGGCTGGGGACCAGTTCTTCGTTCAGGAAATGTGCGTCAGAACACGCAGCAGGCGGGCATTGGTGCAGGTTTGATGGTGCAGAGGGGATCCACGATATCCCTCGATTAACGGATCGCGGAAGGCCGGCCGAATCGTTCTATACGAAGCATTTGGAATGATCGGACTGCTTCCCGGAGCGCGATGGACCTGACGGCTATCGTCGACAGAATAGGAGAATGTTCAGCAAAAATCGCAGCCCGTCCGTTATAATAGAGAGAACAATCGACAACAAATGGAGGGATTGCGTATGACGCTCGATGTGCGGGAACGCAATAATATCAAGGTGTTCGGCTCGGGCAGCCAAACGATCGTATTCGCGCATGGCTTCGGCTGCGATCAGGAGATGTGGCGGCTGGTGGCGCCTAGCTTCGAAGAACACTACCGGGTCGTACTGTTCGATTACGTCGGCTCCGGCAAATCCCGGCTCGGTGATTACGATTCCGACAAATATAACGATTTGCAAGGTTACGCGCAGGACGTGCTGGATGTCATGGAGACGCTGGAGCTGCGAAACGCCGTCTTCGTCGGGCATTCCGTGAGCGGGATGATCGGCATGCTGGCTTCTATTCGAGAGCCGCATTATTTCGAACGTCTCGTCATGCTGGGGCCATCCCCGCGTTATATGAATGACCTGCCGGACTATTACGGCGGCTTCGACAAGCGCGATATCGAGGAATTGCTCACGATGATGCAAATGAATTTCGTCGGCTGGGCCAGCTATCTGGCGCCGATCGTCATGCAGAACGCGGAACGGAAGGAGCTGGCGGAAGAGCTGGAACAAACCTTTTGCTCCCGGGATCCGCATATCGCGCGGCAGTTCGCGGAAGTGACCTTCATGTCGGATAGCCGCGACAGTCTTTCGCAGGCCGAGGTGCCGACCCTTATTCTGCAATGCGCGGACGACAGCATCTCTCCGGCGGAGGTCGGCGAATACTTGCACGCCCGCTTGAAGAACAGCAGGCTGGAGCAGATGACGGCCCGGGGCCATTATCCGCAGCTGAGCCATCCGGAAGAAACCTCCCGTTTAATCAAAGCATATTTGACCGGCGCTTGATGCTGGGGAAGGCGGTCGCAAACATGGATATTCAATTAGACACCGCGCCATGCGGCTACGTTACGATTTCGGACACCGGCATTATTCGATCGGTCAACCAAGCTTTCCTGCAAATGCTTCAATGCGGACGGGACGAGCTGATCGGCCGTCATATCGAGTCTGCCATGTCCGTAACGAACAAACTGTTCTTCCATACGTATTTCTATCCGTACATCCGGCTGTACGGGCATGTAAGCGAGATGTGTTTCTCGCTGCGGACGAACGCCAACGAGGAAGTGCCCGTGCTGCTGAACGGCGTTCGCCAGGAGCGCGAGGGGGAAACGGTGATCGACTGCGTCGTGCTGCTGATGCGCAAGCGGATGGAATACGAGAAGGACATGCTCCAGACCAAGACCCGGCTGGAGGAACTGTATCAGGCGACGAACGAAGCGAACAAGCGGCTGGAGCGGCTGCATGAAGAGTATGAACAGAAACAGCAGGAGCTCATGCGCGTGAACCACCAGTTGGAGACACTGGCATCGACCGACCCGCTTACGGGACTGCGCAACCGCCGTTTCTTTCAGGAGCGTTTGCTGGCGAGTCTTGCTTCCTACCGGGAGTCGGGCGAACCGTTCTCGCTGCTGATCTTCGATATCGATCATTTCAAGCGCATTAACGATACCTACGGGCATCCCGTAGGCGATTTGATTCTCACCGACTTAGCGCGGCTGCTGCAATCCCTGTCACGGGAGACCGACATCGTCGCCCGATTCGGCGGCGAGGAATTCGTGGCCATTCTGCCGCAAGCCGATCTGGAAGAGGCTGTCCGCATGGCCGAGCGGTACTGTTCGGCCGCCGCGGCCGCGGCTTGGGGCGAGTACCGGATCACGATCAGCATTGGCGCGGCGACCGTAACGGCCGAAGATACGGGCGAGACAATCGTTCATCGCGCCGATCTGGCGCTCTATGCGTCCAAGAACGGCGGGCGCAACCGGGTCACGCATGCCAGCCATATGCCGCTAAGCAAGTAACCCGGACGGCTTATTGCCGGGCGCGGCTGCGCTCGAGCAGCGGCCGGGCTTACAGCCCGATATAGATCCGGTCCTCCCATGAACGTTCCGAGAGCCGGGCTTTGCCTGCTTCGACCTGAAGATCGAGATATGCGGATACGGCAATATGAATATGGGGCTTGCCGCTTATGAAGCGCGCATCGTCCGCCAAACGCCGTTCGATCAGACTTTCGCAAATCGCCGCGGCGCTGATACGCATGCGCTGGCTTAATGCGCGGTCAACGACTTCTCTTGCTGCCGGCGGCAGAAACATCGGATTATTCGAACGAACCGTCTCGAGTTCCGCTTGCCCTGGGGACGGCAGCTCATCGAACAGCAGCGCGTATTGATCGTCTTCCGTGCTGATCCCCGTCGGAGCCTCGTACAGCTTGTTGAGGGAGGAACGGGCAGCGTCCGGCCTGGATGGCTGTTGGACGGACTGTTGTTCGTTCGCGTAGTGGCGGATTTTGTTGCGCAGCCGAAGCACTTGTCTGGCCAACAATGGAAGCCCGATATTCAGATGCTCCCGTATATCGTCCGGAATATCCATTCCGTCCGGCAGCGGCAAGTACACCGCGTCGGCCAGCTGCCAGCCCTCCCTGAACTTGACGATAATCTCGTTCATCTCCTCGTCGAGCACGTCGAACCCGGACTGGATGGCGGTAATCGTCTTCGCGTCGATGCCGGTGTGCAGCTGCAGATGCGTAATTCCGAAGTGCCGGGTCGTGTTCGTCGGCCGATGGAACACGTGGTGCTGGTAGCGCAGCGGATGCCCGCACTCGCATTTGGCCGAAGCCGATACTTCGCCGTTGTCGGTGAAGCCCAGATAGTCCCACTCGTCCAGAAACATTTCCACTTCCTCGTAGGTCGCGTCGTCCGGTATGAATTGGCTTTTTCGCTTGGCCAATAGGCGCGCGAACACCGTTTTGCGTCCTCGTTCAAGCGTGTGGTGGATAAAATGGCGCTGTTCGTCGTTCATGGTCGCCAAGATCCGGTCCCGTTCCTCGATTGTCATGGCTTTCATTCGTTATCACCCGCTGCCGTTATATTGGCTATCGATTTGATATCATCTTACCAAACATCTGTTCTGCCGGATAGGGATCGTAAATGGGTTCGAACTGGTATATGATGAGAAAACGATGATTCATTGTCAACAAAAGGAAGATGGCGAGAGGCGGAAACAACTACAAACGGATGAGGTGCTGCTATGATCGATATTCATTGCCACATTTTGCACGGCGTTGACGACGGCGCGAAGGATTTGGAAGAGTCTGTAGCCATGGCTCGCATTGCTTACGAGGACGGCATTCGGGATATTATCGCGACCCCTCACTTCAACGGGCTGTTTCTCACGACGGCCGATGTCGTTCGGCGCAAGCTGGAAGAACTGCAAGCGGAGCTGGAGCGTCAACGGATTGCCGTTCGGCTGCACCCGGGCAACGAGGTTCGGCTGGAGAATAAGGCTTTCATCGACGCGCATAGGAGCAGCCGTTCCTTCTCTTACCTTGGCAGGAAGGAGACCCATCTGCTCGTGGAACAGCGCTGGAAAGACTACGATACGGACACGCCGGAAATCGTAGAGCGGCTGTTGGACGCGGGCGTCAGGCCGGTGCTGGCGCATCCGGAAAGGCATTTCTTCTTCCGCGAGCAAGCGGAGCTGCTGCCGCAGCTGATCGAACTCGGCGTCTGGACGCAAGTATCGGCGGACAGCCTGATCGGCAACTTCGGACCGGAAGCGCAGCAGTACGGGCGCTGGCTGATCGAAGCCGGCTGGGCGCATACGTTGGCGACGGATGCCCATAACGTGAATCGCAGGCCGAACTTGAGCGCAGGGATGGCGGTGTTCGAAGAGATCGCCGGCGCCGAAGCGCGGGCCGAGCTGGAGAATCGGATGAACAGCATCGTATAAAGCTCAAGAAGCGTACCCCATCCGGAACCAACGTCACGAGGCAAGGGCAGAGAGGCCAGGAATCGCCGCCGCATTCATGCGACCCGGCGGCGATTCCTGGCTTTTGTCATACGCGGCGGGGAATCATCATGCGGCCGCCCTTGATGCGGAGCGAAACGAGCGGCTCGGGCACGGCGTCGCCTTGGCCCGGCACGGAGACGAAGTCGAACCGCTCCGCGAGCGTGCCGAGGATCAGCACCGCTTCCATCAGCGCGAATTGCGAGCCGATGCAGCCCCGGGAGCCTCCGCCGAAGGGAAAATAAGCGAAGCGCGCCCAACCGGAGACGCCATCCTCGAACCGATCGGGGCGGAAGGCCTCGGCATCCCCGAACACGTCGCTATTGCGATGAATCGCGTAGGGGCTGATCAGGAAGCTGCTCCGGGGAGGGAACCGGTCGCCCAGCATCTCGAGACCGGGTTCGGATTCCCGCAATATCGCCCATGCCGGCGGATACAGCCGCAGCGTCTCCTGAATGACCTGCTTCGCATAGGTCAGCTCCCGATAGAAGCCGGAAGCGGAAGGCCGCTCTCCATCCGCCTGCCCCCGCAGCCGGATCGCGTCCAGCTCGAGCCGGAGCTTGGCGGCGGCGCCGGGCGAGCGCTCCAAGCCGTGCCAGGCCCACACGAGCGCGTTCGCCGTCGTCTCGTGACCGGCAAGCAGCATCGTCATCATCTGATCGCGGATTTCGACATCGGCAATAGGTAAACCGTCCTCGTCCTTCGTGTCCAGCAGCAGGCCGAGCAGACTGTCCGCATAAGCTTCGGGATTGCCGCGCGCAGCGGCAATCGCGCCGTATACCATCCGCTCCAGCGCCCGGATGGCCCGCCGATGCGCCAAGTTGCCGGGCGTCGGCCAGTTGAAGGGAAGGATGAGCGGCGAGAAAATCGTGCTGGCCGTATGGCGGATCGTGATGTCCACGGCTTCCGCGAGCGCCGCCTTGTCGCGCGCTACCTCCGTATTGAACATCGTTCGCGCGATAATGCCGAGCGTCAGCTGCATCATGACGTCATGCATCGGAACGGGGACGCCGTCCGTCAAGGAATCGGCAAGCCGCTGCGTCTCCTCAATGACGACTTCGGCATAGCGATTGATCCGTTCTTTATAAAATACCGGCGTCAAATACCGTTTCTGCTGCCGGTGAGCATTGCGATCGGCGGTGAGCAAGCCGTCTCCGATCGTACGGCGCAGCACGCCGGCGCTTCGGCCTTTGCGCAGCTTGTCCTCCTGATGGACGAGGAGCTCCTGCACGAAGTCGGGCGCGTTGATGATGTACGTCGGCTGAAACGAGCTCGTTCGGAGCGATACGACGTCCCCGAGCGGGCGGGCATCGACCAGGAACCCGAGCGGATCGCGCTGGAAACGGAAGAAGTTGGACACCCGGGAAGAGGGAATATCGACGATGCGCGTCATGACGGAAGGCCTCCTTCTGAAACGGCCGCTGGACTCGCGGTTTCTTTTTCCTAGAGTCTAGCATGTTTGCCGCGGCGCGTTCAAACGGAGCAAAACATTCGGTTTCGGGGAAGACAAGCGTATTATTGGAAAACAGATCGGCATAGACTACAAGTAAACGAACGTCCGGAAAGAGTGAGACTAGCCATGACGCCTATTGCATTTAAAGCCTTTGCGGTCGCAAACGAGATCGACTTGAATAAAATCGCCATCCACTGCGGCATCCCGAAGAAATACACCTGGGAACAGCCGTTGATTCTGAAAGGACCTTTGCTTGCGCCGATCCTTCGCAGGGAGGTCGACGAGTCGCAGCAGGTGCTCGTATTCTCGTTCGGCAGCGTCGTCTTCGTCGACCATAAACATCCGGATGAAATTACGCGCTTCCTGGAGTACCTCATCGCCTTCGAGCCTGATATCGACCTTCAGCAGCGAGATCGTTATTCGGACGATTACAGTCTGCACGTCGGAGAATCCGAGCACTTCGAATTGACGGACGAATATGTCATCGTGTCGGAATACGAGCCTTTCCACCCGGAATTGGTTGCCACCGTCATCGCCAAATCGGTCGCGCTCGAGAAGATCGAGGAACAGCTTGGGAAGATCCATGACAAGCTCGAGCATATGATCGACCGGCTGGAGAAGGGCAGACTGCGCATCGGCAACAAGGAGCTTGCCAGAACGACTGCCAACATCGTGCGCCATGAGTACAATACGCTGTCGTATATCATGATTCTGGATAAGCCCGATATTACGTGGACGATCAGCAGCGCCGGCGACTTCTACGACCGGATGCTGGAGTTCTTCGAGCTGAACGACCGGTATAAGATCATGAAGAGCAAGACGGAAGTGCTGTATCACCTCATGGAGGGATTCTCTACGATCAGCCATTCGATCCGGGGGCTCTTCGTGGAATGGATCGTCGTCATCCTGATCGTCATCGAGGTCGTCCTGTCGCTCTTGCAAATCTTCGGATGGCTGCCTTAAGGCGGGGACATGCGGATGCGGCAATCCATCTCCAGATGCAGGCATAGGAGAACAGCGCATGAAAAACATAGAAGGCCTGACCACCCCGCGGCGGGAGTGTTCAGGCCTTCATATGCGTATACGGACTGACATGGGCTGGCACAATCGAAACGACGATTCCGCCATGCAAGCGAGCCGCGTCTTAGTCTTGCGGACGAGGTCCTGCGTCCAAGCCCGTCGATTCCGTCGTCTTCATGAGTTTGATCGACAGGTCGTCATGCACATGCACCTGACAAGACAGGCGGATGGAGTCGTCCTCGATGCCTTTGTTCCGGCGAACGGTCGCTTCCGCCTCGCCGATTTCGCCAGCGTTTCCGGATACGATTTCCACGGCACAAGTCGTGCACTTGGCGTTTCCGCCGCAGCGGTGAAGGATATCGATTCCGCTGTCCTCCAGCGCCAGAACAAGCTTCTGCCCTTCCAGAGCCTGAACGGCTTCTCTGCCATCAATTTGTACGGTTGGCATAGTGATCTCCTCCTCATAGGATTCTTCTTCATACTTACCTGATTGCTTGTATATTAAACCACTCCGGGAGGGGAGATGAAAAGGATTAGTTTCGTAAAGGGCAGGCGGGATGCCGCAGGGGGGCGCGAGGATAAAGGAAATAAAAGGGTTGCGTCCGAAGGTTTACTGCGATAGACTCTATGCAACAATAGGTTTATTGAAGTAAACCTCAGGAGGCCGGCCATGGAAACCGTGAAATTATTCGATGCCGAATATAAATTCGTCAGCTTGATCTGGGAGAGCGAGCCCATCAACTCCACGGAGCTCGTCCGTCTGTGCCAGGAACGGCTCGGCTGGAAGAAGTCAACGACCTATACCGTTCTCCGGAAGCTGTGCGCACGCGGCATCCTGCTCAACGAGGACGCGAAGGTCGTCTCGCTGGTTAAGCTTGAAGACGTCCGGAAATACGAGAGCGAAGCGCTGATCGAACGCAGCTTCGGCGGATCGCTGCCGCAATTTCTGACCGCCTTCCTGAATCAGAGGAAGCTGTCCTCGCAAGAGATCGAGAAGCTGAAGCGCATTATCGAGGAGGCGGCGGAATGATGTCCGCGTTATTCATTGCCGTCCTGAACATGAGCATCACCGCATCTTATGCCGCCATCGGCGTCCTGCTCGTACGTCCGGCGCTCAAGAAAGCGCCCAAAATCTACGCTTATGCCTTATGGTCGGCCGTCCTCGTGCGGATGGTCGCGCCCGTTACGCTCTCTTCCGCGTTCAGTTTGTTCGGTTTCTTGCAGACGGGCGACAGAACGGAGGCAGGGCGCATGGTATTCGTGCCGCCAGCGGTCGGCTACATGCAGCAGCCGGAGATCGCGACCGGAATCGCGACGCTCGACCGCGCGGTCAACGTCGCGTTGCCGGAGGCGATCGTAGGAAGCAGCGTCAATCCCATGCAGCTGATCCTGTGGGGCGCAAGCCTTGTCTGGGCGGCGGGCGCGGTCATTCTGTTGGCGTACAGTATGGCGGTTTATTGGCGAACCGCGAGGAGCGTACGGACGGCAACCCGCATCATGGGAAACGTGTACGAGAGCGACCGTATCGGATCGCCTTTCGTATTCGGCTGGATACGTCCGAACATCTATGTACCCGTGGGGCTTGGAGAGCGCGAGCTGCGGTTCATCGTGGCCCATGAGCAGACCCATATCCGCAGAAGGGATTATCTCGTCAAACCGATCGCTTATTTGGCCTTGATCGTACATTGGTTCAACCCGCTGATGTGGTTGTCCTTCGCGGCGATGAGCAAGGACATGGAGATGGCATGCGACGAGGGCGCGCTGCAGTCGCTTGGCGGCGACAACCGGCATGGTTACTCGCAGGCGCTGCTGCTGCTGTCGACGGGCAAGCGAAACTGGCTGCAAGGCGGGCCGCTGACGTTCGGCGAGAACCATGTGACGGCAAGGATCAAGCGCATCGTCCGGTACAGAAGGCCAGGTAAGCGCGCAATGGCGTTCGCCTTCATCGCTGTCGCAGCGCTAATCGCCGGGTTTGTGGTCAATCCGGCAGCATCCGCCACCATTAATGCGGATTCGGGTGCGGATGGGAATGCGACTAAAAATGCGAATGCGAACATTGGCGCCGGCGATGAGCAGCCGGAGCCGGAGCGGGAGCCGCAGCCGCAGCCGGACAGCGCGTACGTGCTGTCGACGAATCGGGTCGAGCCGGCGGGCGGGGGCCTCTACGATATCAACGTGGAAATGGTGAACGGCAACCATTTGTCCGAGGAAGAAGCCGGCGGCCCCGGGGGCGGCGTGTATCCCGATAATTACAGGGGGATATACCGGCTTCGCGTGGTGAATCCGCTCTTGTCCACGCAAGGAAGCACGGCTTCCGTCTATCAAGGGCTGTCGGAGGACTTCGGAGAGCAGGCGCTCAACTTCGCCGGCCGTTTCGACCTGGCATTGGCGGACTATAACGGCGATGGCCAGCTTGATTTTACATTGGGTCAATGGGGCGGCAGCAACGGCGATTTCTATTGCCTGTATACGCTGAACGCTCGGGGCAAAATCGAAAAGCTGAATACTGGCGGAGAGCTGTACATCACGGATCACGAACCGTCGGCGCCGCTCGATCAGGTGGACGGAACGAGCTTTGCGGTCAAGTACTACGACCAGTTGAGCGGGGCATATAAGCAGCATGTTTACCGGTGGGAGACGGACAAATTCGTAAGATTGAAGGAATGACGCGCGTACAGGAGGGATTGGATATGCAGCTGTTTCGGATCAAGGCTGGACCTGCGGAGGCGGGCAGCCTAGCGGATTATTTGGAAAATCACTATGTAAGCTGCGGGGCGCCGGGCATCGGCGATATGAGCCTGTTAGGCAAGGCGGAGATCATGGGGAAATTGACCGAGGGGCTTTGTTTGGACGGGCTGGATCTGGAGCCGCGGCCGGCACCGAAGCCAGTGCCGGTGGCGGAGCTCGTCCGAAGAGCGGAAGAACTCTTCATCTTCGCTCAAACGATGCAGGACGGGGACTACGTCATCGTTGACGACGGCGAGCGAATGGTGCTTGGGGATCTGGGCGACTACTATTATCTCCCCGAATTCGACAATGCCGAGGATCGCAGCGGGCATAGGCGCGGGGTGACGTGGATTCAGCATCTGCATAGCGAGGACTTGCATCCGGAGCTGCTGGCTTTTCTGGCGGAAGCTGGGGAAGTCGGCGTATTCGGGCGCGCCGTCGCCAAGGAGCAGCTGGAGCGCATGGTGGCGAAACCGGCGTCGCCCGGAAGCTCGGAATTGATCGGCGAAGCGACGATTCGGGAGGCGCTCGACATTCTGAAGGCGGCAATGAGGAGCGAGGATCCGGAACGGCGGGAGCGGGCGGCGGCCGCTATTTTGCAGGCTGCCGGGCGGATATAGCACGAGGCGCGGCGCGAGCAATGCGCGTATGAAGGCAAGAAGAGCATGGCGAGTTTGCGGCCGATGCTTTTTTTGTCTTTTTATGTCGCTTGATTGCTAGACAAGCAGTCGAATCTAGTCGATTATGCTATACTTTGAAATAGGAAAAATAGTCCTTGTAAAATCTTTCAATGGGGGTACCCTACTATGATCGGAAGACACGGAAGACGTATAAGAGCGATGCGTGGCTTATCGGTATTTGTCGTATTGGCCATTATGCTTACTAGTTTCAGCGGGCTGGCTTTTGCTACTGTTCCGGACAGGGGAACGGCAGCGACGGCGACGAGCAGGACGATTTCGGATTTTGATTTCTCGGGGATCAACGCCAAGAACTTCTCGATCAGCGATGGCGCTCACGCGGCCGAGATCGCGTTGACGGGGGATCTGACGGACATGGACGGCTTGGTTGGCTTTATCAATCAGGCGCTTACGGATGCTCATGCTGCTCTGACTGCCTCTAATTCCGGCAGTACATTTAAGCTCACCTCCTCCATAATCGGGAAGAACAGTTATCTTGCCGTTTCGGGCAATGACGCTGCTGCGTTCTTTGCGGTTGTCGAGTCCCGGGGCATGGCGACCGATGCGGAAAGCGTCGCGGATACGAAGGCGAGCCTGACGCCGTTCTTCGGCGAGGACGAGAGCATGGGCCGCGTCCTCACGAGCATGACGCTGCCGACGGAGGACATGTTTACGGGCACGGGCATTACCTGGTCTTCGGGTACGCCAGACATCATCGAGATCAACGGCAATCAAGGGTTCGTCAAATCGCAGCCGCTGCATGACACGATCGTCATATTGACGGCTTCGATTACGAAAGGCTCGGTAACGGAAACGCAGGACTATGAACTCAATGTCATCGGCTCGGCTCCGCCTGCGATGACGGATACCGATGCCGTGGCGAACACAAGCGCAAGCCTTTCGCCGTTCTATGCTGCGGACGAGTCGTCCGGCTATGTCACGCAGAGTTTGAGGCTGCCGACTGCCGATGCTATTAATGGGACGGATATTTCCTGGAGTTCGGAGAATCCGACTATCATTCAAACGGATTGTGCTCCGGTATTTGCTGCGGTATGCACAGCTATGCCGAACATGATAGAGGTAGCGGTACGTCGGCCGGCCGTTACAGCCGAAGTGACGTTGACGGCTCACATTAATAGGAACGGCGAGTCTGCGGACGTAACGTTTCCGATCACGGTAATCGGCACGGATTCCGAAGTGGTTCTGTTCGCGAAAGCGGGCTTGAACCCCGGCTATGCAAACGGAGATTCGCCTTCTTCGGTAACGCAGCCGCTGGTGCTGCCTTCTACCTTGAATGGTAATACTGTAACCGTCAGCTGGAGCTCCGCGAATGCAGCCGTGCTCGGGGCTGACGGCACCGTGCATCGCCCAAGCTTCACGGCAGGCTCGGCGGAGGTGGAATTGACGGCAACGCTCAAGCTGCATGATGCCGTAGAGACCAAAACCTTCTCCATTACGGTTTCGGCGATGCCTGAAACCGACGAAGAAGCGGTGACTTACGATCATGACCATCTTTCGGTCGGATACCAAACGGGGGATTCCGCCAGCAAAGTTACAGGCAATCTGACTTTGGCGGCTCTGGGCGCGCACGGTTCGGCCATCGCGTGGTCTTCCGACAAGCCTGCTGTCATTTCGAATGACGGCAAGGAACATCGGATTACGGGACGGGATGAGACGGTTACGCTGACCGCCGAGATTACGAAGGGCGATGAAACGAGCTCGGCTTCGTTCATAGTAAAAGTGCGGGGTATGGCATACGAGACTGTCGCCGATCCGGGCGAGACGGTCACTCCTCCGGCGCCTGCCGTTGATTTGACCAGCGCGACCAAGGCGTTAATCGGGGCATTCGACAGCAAAGTAATCGTTGCTCCCGTCCGTGCTTCCACTACTGATACCGGAGATACTGTAACGACAATCAATGAAGCGGACCTTCTGAAACAAGCCGGGGATACAGGCGTGCAGGCCGTCGTCGTGCCGGTGGCCGAATCGAATGGCAAATCGATCGTATCGTTAACGGCCGGATTGCTAACCGAACTGCTCAAGCAGGATGCGAAGGCGAAGGTCGTCTTCCAAGTCCATGGCGTAACCTATGAGCTTCCTGCCGCGCTGGCGAATACCGCCGCCCTGGAGCAAGCGCTCGGATTGTCGGGCGAGGCCGTCAAGGATGCCGAGCTTCGAATCACGATTGAGCTAGTACCGGCAAGCGCGGTGCAGCAGCAAATCACCGCCGCAAACGGTACGCCCGCCACGGCTGTCGCAAGCTTCTCGATCGACGTCGTCACGGCGGACCGGACATACGCGTTGAACGACTTCCAAGGCATCTACGTGAATCGCTCCTTTGAACTGCAGCCAGCTGCGGACAAGACGACCGCAGTAGGCGTAGTGCTTCATTCCGACGGCTCGGTAACGCCCGTGCCAACCGACTTCACGGTCGTCGGCGATACGACGGTAGCCGTTCTTAAGACGGATCATAACTCCGTGTACACCGTCATCTCGCACGCAAGCAAGCTTTCCGATATCGATGGCTCTTGGGCCAAGGATAAGATCGGCGCGCTGGCGAACAAGCTGATTATTAACGGCTACGAGAACGGCATGTTCAAGCCGAACGCGAACGTAACGCGCGCGGAGTTCGCCCAAATGATCGCGAAAGGCCTTGGTCTGAACGCGGGTACCGGCACGCCGGAATTTACCGACGTGCATGCATCGGCTTGGTATGCCGGCGTTCTTGACGCAATGGTCTCTCGCGGGTTCATCACCGGGTACGCGGATGGCAGCTTCAAAGCGAACCAATCCATTACCCGTCAGGAAGAGGCCGTCATTCTGGGCCGCGTGCTTGCTTATTTGCATCAGGCTCCAGAATCGAATGCCTCCAGCCTGGAGCAGTTCCATGACCGGGATGCGATTGCCGGTTATGCCAAGTCCGCAGTCGCGGCGCTTGCGGGAATGAAAATCATGAACGGCGATGCCAAGGGTAACTTGAACCCTACGGCAGCCGCCACGCGCGCGGAAACGGCAGCGTTGATCTATAACCTGCTGCATCTGACGGGGCTTATTAACGAATAGAATCCTGAACTTTTACCGGCACGGAAACGGGGAGCGAGCAGTACGGCTTTCCGCCCGTGCAATGATGGCCGTTAGTCCCCTCGGGGCCTGACGGCCTTTTTGCTTTGCGGACATGCGCATAGTTCCCTGGAGCGGGGCGCACACTATTGGAGCCATTTCCCAAGCATGCCATTCTATCAATCGGGGGAACATTCATGTCGGAACGTACGGTATTCGCTTATTTCAATACGCCGGATCAAGCCAAGGAGGCGCTGGAACAGCTTCGCTCGCTTAAGCTCGTCGACTATGCGATCGAGCGCATCGACGGTTATGCGGGCCCGGGCGTTCAAAGCCTGGACAAGCTCGGGGCGACCATATCCGGAGACTTTCCCGGACTCGGGTCATTAACGCTCGGCGGCGACTTCGACGGTCCCGACGCGGGCATTCTGTCCGCTTCCAGCGTCAGCGCAAGCGGTTATAGCTCGGGCAGCCCCGACAATCGGGTCAGCGGGCGGGATATTATGCTCGTGGCGATCGTGGAAGAGGAAGATTACGAGCAAGCGGATGAAATCGTCCGGGCGGCGGGCGCCCTGTAGTCGGGCCCATAGAGATGGCCGTCGCGGAATGACCCTTGTTTTGTATAGGTAAGGCGCAATGAGCGGGACTTAATGCGCCTAATATGGAGTACGAAGTTTGGAGCACGGCGCAGCGGCGCTGATGCTCTTTTTTGCATGCCCGCGGGCTGCCAGGATCGGTACATTCTGCCATGCCAGAAACATTTTGCCCCTGTCTGGCGTATAAGAGGGATACATAAATTTTGCACCGAGGTGGGAGCAAGGAATGAAAATGAAAAAAACGACGATCGGAGTGGCTGCCGCTGCCGGTCTATTCGGCTCGTTATGCATTTGGGCGGGGGCGGCATCTGCCGCAGAGAAATTCAGCGACCTGCAGTACTCGCAATGGGCGGCGGACAGCATTGAATATCTGTCGAATCGGGGTACGGTAGCCGGTTACGGAAACGGAAAGTTCAAGCCGGAGGGGGCGGTTACCCGCGGCCAGGCGGTCACTTTCATGGTGCGGGAGCTGTACCCGATGGGAGTGCCCGAAGCCGCAGGTAGCGCTGCGTATACGGATGTCTCGCCGACGCACCCGTTCTACCGGGAAATTGCCGCGGCCGCGAAGACGGGGCTGGCAGGCGGATTTCCGGACGGCTCTTTCCATCCGGATGCGCCGATTACCCGTGCGGAGACGGCGTCTTTCCTCGCTCGTGCTTACGCGCTTGAGGAAGGGGGTAAGCATATGCAGCTGTCGGATGCGGATTCCTCCTGGGCGGCCGCGCCGATTCGCATCATGAGTTCAAACGGATTGATCGGGGGCTATGCGGACGGTACCTACCGTCCGAATCAATCGGTAACGCGCGCGGAATTCGCGGTCTTCATGACGCGTGTGATCCGCTTCGAGCGCGAGGCGGCCATCGGGGCGAAGGACTGGGACAAGCTGATGTCGTACATGACGTTGAACGAGCAGGTCGGACAGATGCTGATGCCGGATATCCGGATGTACAAGGGTCAGCCGACGACGACCGTCAACGACGGTCTGAAGGACATCATCCATGAGCAAGCGCCGGGCGGTTTCATCGTATTCGATAAGAACATCGTTAATGCGGAACAGCTTACGACATTGACCGACGGGCTGCAGGCCGAAGAAGCGAAGGCGGGCGATATTCCGCTCTTCCTCGGCGTCGATCAGGAGGGCGGCGTCATTAAGCGCATTCCTGGAGGCACGAACCTGCCGGGGCAGATGGCGCTCGGCGCAACGGGCGATGCCGGGCTCGCCGAGGCGGCGGGCAAGCTGACGGGCGAAGAGCTCAAGGCGCTGGGGCTGCAGCTGAACTTTGCGCCGGATTTGGACGTGAACAGCAATCCCGATAATCCGATCATCGGGAAGCGGTCGTTCGGGTCCGATCCCGATCTGGTGTCCAGCCTCGGCCTTGCGACGATGCGGGGACTGAAGGCTTCGGGCGTTATCGCGGCGGTGAAGCATTTTCCGGGACATGGGGACACGACGGTCGACTCTCACCTGGGTTTGCCGGTGCTCATGCATGACCGCAATCGGCTGGACGAAGTGGAGTTGAAGCCGTTCAAGGCTGCCGTCGCGAGCGGCGTGGACATGATCATGACCGCCCATATCGCCTTCCCCGCCGTGGATGACGAGCATGTCGTCTCCTTGAAGGACGGCAGCAGCGTGCCGATTCCCGCGACCATGTCGAAGAAGGTGCTGACGGGATTGCTGCGGGAAGAGCTGGGCTTCAAAGGGGTCATCATCTCCGATGCCTTCACCATGAACGGCATCGCGGAGCATTTCGGCGAAGCCCAGGCGGTCACGCGCGCCGTGAATGCCGGCGTGGACATCATTCTCATGCCGCAGGATCCGGCTGCCGCGCAGCGGACGCTGGTGAAGGCCGTTCAGAACGGCTCCGTTCCGATGGTACGCATTCATGATTCGGTGAAGCGCATCCTGTCGCTCAAGGACAAGTACGGGCTGTTCGATCGCGGCGAAAGTCTATCTGCCAAACTTGCGTCCTTGAAGGGCGTTATCGGAACCGACCAGCACCGGCAGGTGGAGCGGACGATCGCGGAGCGCGCGGTGACGCTGCTGGCCGGACGTGACGGGAAGCATCCGGATCTCATCCGGCAGGGAGATCGCGTGGCGATCGTCGCGGCCGACGAGGAGCAGGCGAAGCAGCTGGAGAGCCAGCTGGCATTGGCGGGCGCGGGGAAACTGTTGAGGACGCAGGTCGTGGTGATGAAGCCGGGCAAAGCGAATGAGGCGATGCCGGCCATCGACCAGGCGGATTACGTTATCGCCGCTTCTTATCAGTTCCGCAATACGGCGAGCCAATTCAGCTGGTCCGACAGCCAAGCCGTCATTGACGAGCTGAACAAGCGCGATAAGCGCTATGTACTGCTGTCGCTCGGCAATCCGTACGAGATGCTGTACGTGCGGAACGTGAAGTCGGGCATTGCCGCGTACGGGAAGGAAGAGCCGAATACGGCGGCGGCTATCCGCGTACTGCTCGGACAATTGGATCCGCAAGGCGTTCTGCCCGTTGCTTCCTAAGCACAGGCGAGAGCGGAGGAGAAGGGCTGCGACAGTTTGCCGGAAGGCGGGCGATCGCAGCCCTTCTTCGCGTTCTTTTCGTTTGAATGAATGGGCCCCTCCCTCTTGGCGGGCTGCGCATAACACGGACCGGCCGGGCTCCTATTCGAGGAGTCCGGCTGGTTTTTTTTGGCGGCTGCTCGGCCTGGTCGCGCGCCATCAGCCGTACGGACATACAGGCCGCCGTCATCGGACATACTGACGGTGATTGGCATGAAATGCCTTGAGGGCGGCGGGGGCGAGCTCCATTATCGGGGCAGGCTTCTTCCTCGGGACCGGCCTTTCGATTCGGACGGCAGGCCCTTCGGTGCTGATCGGCTATTTAATCGCGGGTCTCGCGACGCTGATCGTGTTCGCTGCGCTTGCGGAAATGACGGCTAACGACCCGCGGCCCGGATCATTCCGTGCGTACGCCAAGCTGGCCTTCGGGCACTCCGCGGGATTTCTGTCCGGCTGGGTGTATTGGCTTGCCGGCGTGCTGATCATGTCGAGCGAAATCGTCGCGCTCTCGACATTCACGGAATATTGGTTTCCCCGCGTGCCGCTCGGCGTCTTCTCTCTGATTTATGCAGCGCTTGGCTTCAGCATTAATGTGATGGGCGCGCGAAGCTTCGGCCGGATCGAGTCGGTGTTCGCGGTCGTGAAGCTGGCTATTCTGGTCGCGTTCATCCTATTCGGGGGGTTGTTCGTCTTCGGCGCGATCTACCCGGCCAAGGCGGCGCAAGTGGCATCGCTGCACAGTCAGACATGGTTTCCGTACGGTGTCCAAGGCTTATGGTCGGCAATGGTGTTCGTCTTCTTCTCGTTCGGCGGCATCGAAGTGGTGGGCGTGACCGCCTCCGAGCTGAAACGCAAGGTGGATATCGCCAAGTCCGGCATCGTGCTGCTGATCTCGCTCGTCCTCTGCTATGCGCTCGCGCTGTTTATGGTGCTGCGCATGGCAGCCTGGAACCGCTACGACGAGTCGGAAAGTCCGTTCGTCACCGCATTGTCCGTCTTCCGCATTCCTTATCTCGATACGGTGTTCAATCTTGTCATAATTAGCGCCGCCTTCTCTACGATGGTCGGCGCGTTCTTCGCCATCAGCCGCATTATGGTGACCCTGTCGGAGGACGGGGATGCGCCGCGCGCGCTCGGCAAGGTGAACGAACGAGGCATCGCGTGGCGTTCGCTGCTGCTGACGGCCGCCGCGCTGGCGGTATCCATCGGCTGCTCGTACATCCTGCCGAATACGATGTACGAATACGTAACGACTTCCGCGGGCGTGATGCTGATTCTGAACTGGATGCTGATCCTTGCCTCGTATTTGAAGCTCCGCCGCCATTCTTCGGCTGCTCCCTCAAAGCCGCGTGCATGGCTCTATCCATATGGCGCCTATCTTGGAATCGCCTTGATCGCGGCGGCTGTTTCGGGAGCATGGCTGCACCGCGACGAGCGTGTCGGTCTGTTGCTCAGCCTGGGATTGATCGTCCTTGTGTTCATCGCCTCACGGTTCTCGGCCAAAGGCGGGCATTCTCAGTGAAACCGACGTAATACCCTGTAATCAATGCGTCAATCGGTATTCTCCGCGAACAATCCGGCTCGGCTGGCAGCGAGTCCTGCGCCGTACAGATGCGAAATGTCCCCGACGCCATAGCAGCGGGGAGCGGCCCAGCCATGCGCGCGTTCTTCCATGACGACGGTCGTCACCGAGCTCGGCGCGATCCAGAAGCCCGACCATACCATCGACAACGGCAGCTCGAGCAGGTGGGACAGCCAGGCGAGACCGAAGCCGAGGTGGCAGAACACCGCGATTGCTTCCCGGTTCGGCTCCACGATCCGGTATCGGCCGCCTTCGCGGCGATAGCCGTGCTGGAGGAAGAACGCATCGGAGTCCGCTTGGATTTGCGAGAATTTCGCCTTGAAGACCGGATTGTCGAATGGCGCGCGCGCATGCCAATCGTCGCTGGACGGAAAAGGACGCTGCTCGCGTACCCACGTATGGTCGCTGTTCCAGGCTACCATGCTTTCCCCGGAAGGCTGGGTAATCTGCCAGCCGTCCAGCTCCGCCGTCCAAGGGAGTACGGTCGGCGTCATGCCCAGCGCATCGGAAGTATACTGCATGGTGTGCAGCGCCCTGCCGAGCGGCGAGCTGTAGATCCGGTCGATCTTCGTGTTCGCGAGACGTTCGGACAGCGCCTTTGCCTCCAAATGTCCGGGCGCCGTAATCGTATGGTTGGGGTAATCCGGATCCGCGTGGCGAATGATATAAAGTTTCACTTTATTCCCTCCAGATGTTGGATGAATGAAAATTCAACCTTAGTATAGTGGAGCGCGACGGCTCGTACAATGGACGAATTCGTCATCGAGTACACGAGCACGAAGAGCAGCGAATGCGAAAAGGGCGCCTCGCAAGGGGACGCCCTTTCTCTGCTTCAAACTCCGATTAACCGCCGCCGGATCAGCCTTGGTAGAAGTTCCGATCCCAACGATGCGCTTTGAGCTTGCTCAGCTTCTCTTGGGATAATCCCAGTCCGTCGCCGACGCGCATGTTGCGTTCCACGTTGCTAACCGTACGCATGCCCGGGATAACCGTCGAAACGGCGGGGCTGCTGAGCACGTAGCGCAGCGCGGTTTCCGCCATTTCGTCGACGGAGATGCCGAGGTCGGAAGCGATGGCCTGCACGCGGTCGTAAACCTCTTGCTTGCGGTCGCCGCGGAAGTAGCTGCCGCGGAAATCGTTCGCGTCGAACGTCGATTCCGGCGTGATGCGTCCCGTCAGCCCGCCTTCGTCGAGCGCCACCCGAACGATGACGCCCACGTTGTGTTTCTCGCAAGCTTGCAGGAGCGCGTCCTCGGGACTTTGGTCGAAAATATTGTAAATGACTTGGACCGTATCGACGACGCCGGTTTCGATCAGCTTGATGGCGTTGCTTGCTTGATGATCGTTGATCGATATGCCGAAATTGCGGATTTTGCCCTGCTCCTTCAGCTTCTGCACGGCTTCCAGCCAATCGCCGCGTCCGACCCACTCGTCGGACCATACGTGGAGCTGCTGCACGTCGATCGTTTCCAGTCCGAGGTTGCGGAGGCTTTCCTCCGTGCAGGCGACGACGTGGTCCGCCGGGTAAGCTTCGTCCGGGGAAATGCCGGACGGGGCCGGCCATTTGCCGTTCTTCGGCGGGATTTTGGTAGCTACGTAGATGGGCTGCTTATGATCTCGCACCGCTTGGCCGACGAGCCGCTCGCTGTGGCCGCCGCCGTAAGCCAGCGCGGTATCGATGAAATTCAAGCCCAGCTCGATCGCCCGATTCAGCGCCTGCAGCGACTCGTCGTCGGAAGCTCCGATCCAGCTGGTTTTGCCGATCCCCCATGCGCCGTAGCCGATCTCCGAAACGTTCAAGCCCGTTCTTCCCAATGTACGATAATTCAACCTTGATTCCCCCTCATTAGTAGCAACCAGATGCCAGTATAGTCGGCTTGCTTAAGATTCGGATACGTAGTTCCGCCATGCATGCTTCGGCGTCCAGCCGAGCAGCTCCTTGGCCCGCGCGTTGCTGAGCAGCGATTCGAAGCCGTTCATCGGCTCGCGGAAATCGCTCACTTCCGGGAAACGCTCGGCGAGCAGCTGCCTGCTCGGAATGGCCATGCTCGAATCGTCCGCCGCGAGATTGATCGCGACCGAGCCGAGGCCGTCCTTCTCGATGGCCAGCCGGCACGCTTCCGCGATGTCCCGCGTGTCGACATAGCTCCACAGGATGCGGTCGCGTTCGGCAGAGTCGTGGATGAAGGACGGGAAGAGCGCATAGCGCTCAGGCGGAATGACGTTGCCGATTCGCAGCGAGACGACCTGCATGCCCGTGCGGCGGTGGAACATGTCCGCCGTCTGCTCGTTGACGACCTTGGACAGGCCGTAGCTGTCTTGGGGAAGCTGCGGATGGTCTTCGTCGACAGGCACGTAGGACGGCCCGAACCGATTGACCGCGAAGACGATGCCGTAGGACGACTCGCTGGACGCGATCACCGCTTTGCGGATGCCAAGTCCTGCCGCGGCCTCGAGAATATTGTACGTAGACATGACGTTGTTCTGGAACGTGACGTCGCTTGTCCGGATATGCGCCGCCGGAATCGCGGCCAGATGCACGACGGCATCCGCGCCGGCGAGCGCATTGTAGACCTCGCCCAGGTTGTTCAAATCCACGAGCAGCGTCGGGCAATGCTCCTCTTGCGGACGAATGGAATCTACGTTCACCACGTCATAGTTTTGCTCCGCGAAATGCTTGACGACCCAGCGTCCGAGCATGCCGCTCCCGCCGGTAACAACGACTTTTGCCACTTGTTCTTCCTCCTCGAATACTTCTGTCTGCCTTGCTCATGCTGTCTCTCCGGCTAATGCCGCTGGCGTATTGCCGCCGTTGCCGCACCACGCCGCTGCCTGCTCGTCGCTGCTTATACCAGAATTTCTTCGATGCGCGTCAGCGCTTCAGCCGAAAGCGCGATGCCGGACGCCGCGGCGTTCTCGGTGACCTGCTCCGGACGGCTCGCGCCGATCAAGGCGCTGGAGACGTTCGGCTGGCGCAAAATCCACGCCAAAGCCAATTGGCCGACGGAGATTTCCAGCTCGGACGCGATGACGCTGAGCTTCTGTACCTTCGCGATGGCCGTCTCGTTGATGCCTTTGCGAACCCAATCGAGCTTAGCCGCGCGGCTGTCTGCCGGAATGTCGCTGGCCGAGCCGTACTTGCCGGTCAACAAGCCTTGCGCAAGCGGCGAGAAGACAACTTGTCCGATACCGTTCTGCTCGCTGATCGGAATGATGTCTTTCTCGATGTAGCGGTTGAACATATTGTACACAGGCTGGTTGACGACGATGCGGTCGAGCAGATACCGATCCGCCGCCGCCAAGCCTTCGGCGATATTAGCCGCGGTCCACTCGCTGATGCCGACATAGAGCACCTTGCCTTGACGGATCAGATCGTCGATCGCCCGAAGCGTCTCCTGCACGGGCGTTTCCTGATCGTAACGGTGACAGTATAGGATGTCCACATAGTCCAGTCCGAGTCGTTTCAGACTGGCGTTCGCCTGCTCCGTAATATGTTTGCGCGAGAGGCCCCGATCGTTCGGACCTTCGCCCATTTTGCCGAATACCTTCGTGGCCAGGACGTAAGATTCGCGCGGATAGTTCCGCAGCGTTTCGCCGACGACGATCTCTGCCGCGCCCTGCTCGTAAACGTTGGCCGTGTCGAAGAAGTTGATGCCCAGATCGTATGCGGTCTCGATGGCTTTCACCGCGTTTTGTTTCTCTACATAGCCGCCATAGGTCAGCCAGCTGCCCAGGCTGATTTCGCTTACCTTCAGACCGGTACCGCCTAATCTCCGATAATGCATCGCAAATTCGCCTCGTTTCATCCGATTGTAAGCCTCTTAAAGCTCTAGTTAAGTATAAGAGTTCGCAGAAAACTCTGAAAGTAGTGAATATATGTTTCATTAATGAGGCAGGGGTTACCTACTATACTTTAATGGCGATCCGTATGGACGCGGATTCATGTTCCGAGTCGTGTATGGCGCAGGCGGCGGGGCTTAGCGGGTATCGGCAAGCGTGGCTCCCCATGCCTCGGGATGAACGTCGCGTACATGTTTGGCGAAAATCCATATGTGACCTTCCAGATCCGCAGCGGCGTATTGCCGTTCGCCGTATTCCGTATCGAACAGTTCCTCAATAATAACCGCGCCTGCGGCCAGCGTGTGCCGGTAATGCGCCTCCAGATCCTCGACGAAAATCATAAGCTGCTGCGACCCGCCGCCTAGCGAGGACGGGCTTGTGGCCTTGATCCCCGGGCTCTTGAGCATGACCCACGCTTCCCCGCGATAGAGAAGGGCGCCGTGCAGCGTGCCGTCCGGGAGCGCGAAACGAAACTGCTCGGCGAAGCCGAACGTCTCTTGCAGCCAGGCTAACGCCGCGGCCACGTCCTTGTAGAAAATATGAGGCAGGACAATATTTGCCGGGACAGAACGATTATCGATCATAGTCAAGCACCTCCGCGCTATAGTGATGTCAGTATACCATGGGCGGCGGCAGGGAAGGAGTATGCTAATTAGCAGCACATGAAGCATTCGACGATTTGCTTGCCTTGACGCTCTAATAATTTCCACTTTCTGCCGATAGTTACTTTATTCGACTTTATTTTGGGGAGAGTGTCTATGAGAATAATTATAGCTTCATTACTGAGCGGTTTTGTGCTGCTCTGTTTCTGTATTCCTGTGTCCTACGGTTTGGCTGGAGAGAAGAAGGCTATCACGGTCCAAATTAATGGCATGCCGGTACCTTATGAGGTTTCGCCGATTCGCGTAAATGGAGCTGTGATGGTTCCCATGAGGGAAACTTGCGAACAGTTAGGCGCCGAAGTAGATTGGGACGGTATCTCGGTTAATCTATGGGCAGCCAAGGGAGACCAGCATATGTTTTATCAAATCGGTAAACAAACCGTGCTGTTGAACGAGTCGCAGCTTCAGCTAGCATCACCGGGAATGACCGTAGACGGGACCTTGATGATGCCGCTACGTTTTGTTGCGGAAGCATTTGGTGCAACGGTGCGATGGGATGCGTCAATGAATACCGTCCACATTCAATCCGCACCTCGAATCCCGGCGGTCATTGAAGGGATCCAAGATGGGATGTACATTGTCATTACTTATCAAACTCCCAACGGGAACGCAACAGAACATGTGCGTTTAGCGGGACTGTCGCCGATACGAAACGGCATGGAAGCGACAGAAGCCATCCGGGCTTTGTTGCCAGCAGGATCAAACGTCGATGTGGAATTTTGGGGGGCTAGGGACAGGAACCAGAACCTATGGGCTGCTATTTATACGAAGGACGGCATTTTGATTAATCGAGAGCTTGTAGCTAGAGGGTATGCCAAGATCAGTACGTTAAATGTAACCCCCTATTTGCAGAGATCGCTTGTTTCTCTGCAGCAGGACGCCCAGTCCGCGAAGCTAGGTGAATGGGCAAACCACGAACCTTTCCTGACCCATCCGATTAAAACGGCGAGCATCGGCCAACAAATCTTACTTGTAACAGATACTGGGGAATTGTGGTCGTGGGGCCAGTTTTTTGAGAAGCCAACGAAGATCCTAGATCATGTTGCTCAAGTTCAAGAGGACTCGGATGTCGGGATTGCGCTAAAAACCGATGGAACAGTGTGGGTATGGGGATCTAACTTTGCAGGGGCATGGGGGAATGGTGAGGAATCCTTTACGGCTACCGAGATCCCCCGTCAAGTTGAGGGTCTTGCGCATATTGTTTCAATCGAAGCAAACGGCTTGACTGTCATGGCTATTAATGATCGCGGAGCCGTATATGCTTGGGGTTCGACTCATAGCGGAAGATTGGGAATTGAATATGATCCATGGGATCTTTTTGAATTAAGTCCGATTCAATTGGACTGGGCTGATGTGAAGCAAGTCCAAATGGGATATGCATATACAATGGTGTTGAAAAATGACGGAACCCTCTGGCAGACACAAAGCGACAGCTCCGAGTTAAAACAGGTGAAGGGGCTTAAGGATGTTACAAGCGTGTCGCTGGATAATACAGCTGTACTAGCGTTAAAGAAAGACGGCACCGTTTGGGGCTGGGATGAGCTAAGGGATAGTTATTTTGGGAGTGGTGATATGGCGTTTCCGATATCGCCGGCACCGGTCAAGGAATTAAGTCATATCGTACAAGTCGCATCCGGTTTTAGCCATTTCTTTGCTGTTAATGCTGATGGCGACTTATATGGTTGGGGAGCTAACGGGTTAGGGGAGCTCGGAATAGATGTTATGAATAAATGGATAGAGCGTCCGATGCTTATTCCTACGGTTACTGGTGTTACTAACGTCTTTGTGGGCAGCGAAAAGTCGTTATTCCTCAAGCAAGACCAAACGTTATGGGGATCCGGGAGAAACCCCTATTCGATATTAGGGGAAAAAACGCTTCGGAATAATCTGTATGACGCCGATTATCATCTGCTCACAGAAATTGCACTTCGGTAACAAACATCGATAAGGACTACCGAATGCCGGATCGCTCGTGAGAGTGTATTCCGGCTTTTATGTTTCGACTAAAATTAATTTCGAAGACAAAGCCAAATACGCCTTATGCGCGTCTAATGTTTAGAAGCGGATGCAAAGGTGAAGCGGGTGATGACGATCATAGAACGGGTCAAGCGGGCTCGGCAGGGCGATGAAACGGCCTTTTTGGAGCTTTTTCAACAGTATGAGGCGGACATATACCGCACGGCCTACGCGTACGTGGGCAATCCCGAGGATGCGCTCGATATCGTGCAGGAAACGGCCTACCGGTCGTTCAAGTCCATTGGCGGCTTGAAGGAGCCGAAATATTTCAAAACCTGGCTGATCAAAATCGCCATGGGCTGCGCCGTCGATCTGTTCCGCAAACGCAAGCAGGAGGCGGCGTGGAGGCCGGAGTATGGCGAGGCATTGACGATCGGCGACGAGAATGACGACCTGCCGCTGTCGCTCTCGCTCCGAACGTGGATCGAGGCGCTGGACGCGGATGAGAAACACGTCATTCTGCTCCGGTATTACTACGATTATACGATTCGCGAAATGGCGGAAATCATGGATATCCCGCTTGGCACGGGCAAGACGCTGCTCTACCGGGCTTTACGGAAGCTGCGGATGCGGGCCGAGGCGGAGGGGGAGAACGAATATGCCTGACAATCAACTGAAACAGCAGCTGCAAGCGATACCGATTCCTCCGGAGCTTGGCGAACGAAGCCGCCTCGGCGTTCAGCAGGCCGCCCGGGAACTTCAGGATAGCAGGCGGCGCAAGCGGAACCGCTTCAAGCGGCAGGCATCGGCCATTGCTGCGGCAGCTGCCGTTCTCGTTCTGGCGGCACTGCTTCTGAATCATTCGAAGGTATGGGCCTCCATCCAGAAGGCGCTTCAGTTCGTGCCGGGGATCGGGGTTGTCGAAGAAGAGCATGCGACGCCGGACCGTTATGTGCTGAAGCAGCCGATTACCGTCAAGGCCGGGGACGGCTCCATCATGATTACCGGATTCCAGACCGATGAAGAAATGACCTATATTACGATGGCAGGCGATAATGCGCGGCAATTCGAGCGTATCGATTTGATCAACGAACAGGGAGTCGCGTATGAAGTGAATCGCTCCATGGCGACTTGGGGACCGTCCGAATGGACCGCTTCGTTCTGGTACAAGGGCAAGCTGGATCTGAAAGGGCGCATCACGCTGCGTATTCCGCTGGACCCGGCCATCGACGTGCCGGTGACGCTGGAACAGGCGAAATCGGTGAGCAGCTACTCCGATTTGGGCGAGACGGTGACGGTAAACGGGCTTCCGATTACGTTGATCGCCGACAAGCAGGGCGATAAAGCGAGGGTTTCTCTGGTAACGCCGCAGCGGAAGGACTATCAGCTGTTCGATTACGGGGTATTCGGCGTCTATATGCACGATGAGCGTTTGAAGCTGCGTGTAACGGACGATGCGGGCAAGCAGGCGGCCATCGAGAAAATCCCCGGCGTGAGCAGTCCGAGCGACGAGTTTTACTTCCCGTTGTCGGCGGATGCGAGCGGTTATACGGTCACGCTGCCCGAAGTCAGCGTCACGTACGACGATGAAGTCGAAATCCGCGTGCCGACGGAGCCCAACGCGCAGCTGAATCAAACATTCGACATCGCCGGGTTCCCGGTCACGATCACGAAAGTCGAACGGACGGCCGACGATCCGAACGAGGTCCGCATGTATCTCGACCTGCATTATGATGAGCATGCCATGTCGTCGCTGTATGATTTAAGCATCGATGCCTTGAGCAGCATGGCGAAGCTGAACGAACGGACGGGCGCCATTGATTACATGGAATTTCAAGCCGAGCCTGGCAGCAGCTATGCGACGCTGAAGTTGGTCAGGCCGCATGTCGTTATTCGCGGTCCATGGACGTTTCATATTACGGCGGAACAGCTGCAGGGCGAATGACGGCAATAATCGGCAACTATTTTGTGCCAAATGCGTCAATGATTGGTGAATCCATTATTCCATATGACGATGGCCAAACAGGAGGCTGATATTATGCACCGCAAATCGCTGCGATTGCGTACCCTTGCAACGAACGCCGTTCTTATTGCTGCTATGGCGCTGAGCGCCCCGGTTCTTACCGCTGCCAAGCCGGCAGCCGCGGCCGCAACGGCCGATTCATCCGCATCAGCGGGCATTACGGTCACGGTAAACGGTGCCGCATTCAAGCCGGCAACCGCGCCATTCATTGCCGACGGCACCGTCTACTTGCCCGTGCGGGATACCGGCGAGCTGCTCGGCGCGACGATTGCTTGGCTCGCGCCGACCCGTACCGTTACGATGCATTACCCGGAATTATCGGTCACGCTCGGCGAAGGCTCGGCGAGCGCGGCCGTCAATGGCAAGACTGTTACGTTAACGGCGCCGTTGAAGTCCGTTGGCGGTCAAGTCTTCGTCCCGCTGCGATTCTTCGCGGAGGTGATGGGAGCGGACGTGAAGTGGAATGCCGCGAGCAGAACGGTGAGCATCGCGCATGCGGACGATTTCATCAGGCAGAAATGGGGATCGATCTGGCTGAATCGGAAGACGGGGGAGCTGTATATCGCGAAGGACGATCAGTCGCAGGCCGTGGATTACGGCAAGCTCAATGTTTCGCTGCAAGGGGAAGTGACCTTCAACGCGAGCGGTTACAGCGGCGATAACTGGGTATTAACCGTCGTGGATCGCTACGGCGCAGGCCCCGTCCATTATGACGCGTACAATGTGCTCTTCCGCAAGCAGACGATCGTGGCCCAGAAGAAGGCCAGCTACGAGTCCCGCTATGAGCAAAACACGGCCAGCTTTCAGATGTACCAGTCGAAAGAATGGCTGTCCTACAACGCGTTGACGGACGGCAAAATCGTAACGGTGTACGACGGCGACGCGAAGGCGGTGAAGGAATACGATTTGCCTGCGCTGACCGGTCAGGACGATGTTTTCACCGTACTGGCTGTCGGCAACGACTATCTGGAAGTCCGTCCGGGCAAGACCGGTCTCCTGACGCTGATCGACCTGAAAGACGGCACCGTCGCGATTATGGCGGACAAGCTGCTGGATGGCCAAGAACTGAACGCGGTGCATGCGCATGCCGATCCGAACCATACCGACGGTCTCGGCTACGGCGGAGACACGGGGACCGGCGAGCTGGGATTCTACTATACCAGTCCGCTCGGCAGCGCGAACGGAAGCTCCATTCGTCTGACCTATGAGCGGCCGTCATACGACGAAGAGAGAAGCAAGCTGCCGAAGCCGAAGACCCTCGGCGAGTTAGCGGCGGCGTGCGGTCCGGCAACCGTGAAGACCGTTGACATGGCGGATGGCGATCAGATCTATATCCCGCTGTCGGGCGCCAATGAAGCGGATCGGACGGGGATCGCCGCCGTCTGCGGCATCGTGAGGAAATTCGCGGACAAGGGGGTGGAAGAGACGCTGCCTTCTTACTTCGGCGATCGGTTCTTCCACGGGATGGAGATTTCGTTCACGGGAGACGATTACCTCTCGATGTATATCGCGGGTCCGGGCAAGCTGGCGCTCGGCGCCGGATTGGGCGGCAAGACGACCGTGTTGAACGATTCGCAGGCCGTGACGGATTTCGAGCAATTGAAGAAGCTGCCGACCTCGATTGTCGTGAAACCGAATCCGGTTCATTTTGGAGAGACGCTTCATTTCAGCGGCAACAACGGCAACGGCGAAGCGTCGGGTCTCTTCCGGGTGTATTGGCAGCCGTCTGCGGCAGGCGCTTCGAGCCAAGCTCCCTTGGTAATTTACAGCGGAACGACGACGTTCGGGCGTTATGACGTACAATTCGGGATGCCGGCATTCGGGCAGGCGCCGGACGGAACGATGAAACCGATCCTGCCGGGAAAAGGTAAATTGTCGATTACGGGCAACGGCTCGGGCATGCCGTTTCCGGCGGATACGGAGCTGGCGGCAGCGAGCGCGCCGTTCCTATCCGTAAACGGCGTGCCTGCAGCCGATGCGGCGCTTAAACCTCTGGCAGTCGGCGGGCGGATCTACGTACCCGTCCGGGCCGTAGCTTCGCTGAGCGGTCAGCCCGTGACTTGGGACAAGGCGACGAACAGTATCTTGATCCGCACGAAGCCGTCTACAGCGAAGCCGGCAAGCAAGGGGGCGCTCACGCTGTGGATCGACGGCAAGCAGGGGGCGGCGGATATCCAGCCGATCGTTCGCGGCGGCGCGGCCTACGTTCCGATTCGCGCGGTAACGGCCGCGTTCGGCTACCCCGTAACTTGGAACGGCGCGAGCGGCTGCGCCAATATCACCATCGTCCGCCCGGGTAAATAACCGACGGGGCACAATCTTTAGAAAGAGCCTTCACTCCCGGTCGGAGCGAAGGCTCTTTCTAAAGTGCCAACTAGGCATGCCAGCAGCTTATTTCGCTGCGGGCTTGGCCGGAATGCGGAGCGAGATGCCGGCTTTCAGGCCTTCCTTCTCATTGAGGTTGTTTTGCTTCGCAAGGAAGCTCACGTAGTCGCCCGATTGGTAGAACAGCACGGAAATGCGGTACAGCGTATCGCCGGGAGTAACGAGGTAGGTTGCCGGCAGCTTGACCTTGGAATAATCCGCGCTTGAAGGCTTGGTGGGTACCGATGCCGCATCCGAGGTCAAAGCGGGAATCTTAATCGTATCACCGACTTTCATGTCGTTCACGAACGCAATCCCGTTGCGTTTCGCCAAGAAGGCCACATACTGCTTGGATTGATAAAACTTCAAGGAAATCGTCGATAACGTATCGCCTTTCTTCACGACGTAAGTCGTCGGGAGCTTCGAACCCGAAGCGTGGCCGGAGACGGCGGGCGCCTTGGTTCCCTTATCCGATCCGGTTTGTTTCGGAGGCTCTTGCTTAACGGGATCGGCGGCCGGAGCAGTGTCGGTCCCGGTATCCGCAGCGGCGTTTCCGCCGGAATCGGGCACTGAATCGCCGGCAGCAGGCGCGTCGCCGGCGTTGGAATCGGATGGCGCGTTCGCGCTCGGCTGGCCGGCATCCGCCGTGCCCGCATCATTGGCGCTTCCCGCCGCGCCCGGGGAATCGGTCGTACCCGCAGAGTCTGGAGCGTTCGCGGTATCCGAGTCGTTGGCGCTTGCGCCGGCGTTAGCCGAATCGCCGGCTTGTCCTTGATTCTGATTCGTACCGGAACCGGCTCCTCCATTGGCAGCGTTGCCCGCCGCAGGCGGCGTGGAAGCCTCGAGAGCTTTAGACCCGGAGTCTTTATGCGAAGCGAATATACCGTATAAGATAGCGCAAAGCACGATCAGAAAAGCCCCGGTCGTCAGCAGCATGCCGCTGGATCCGGCTTTCTTCTCCCGCACGCGTGCGGCTCTGGATCGATGACCCGTTTCGTTCGATTTGTTCTGCTGCATGCAATCAACTCCTTGTATGATGCTTGTCCTATGACTACTCTATTTTACTATAATTTCCTGAATGAGAATCACCCGCCGCAAAAATCAGTCCGTTTGCACTATCCCCTGCACTGCCTGGTGGCGTGGCGAGCAAGACCATTGAAGGTTAGGCGAACAGGAAGACATCAGTCATCCGGCGAATAATAAAGGTATATTCTTCGCCATATCGACAGGAGGAACGGCTAATGAATGAACATAAAGGATACGTCCCGTCCGCAGCATCAATCGCCCCGTGGCTCTCGGTAAGCAATGCTGCCGAGGCGCTGCGGTTCTACGAAACGGCGTTCGGCTCCGTGGAGTTGTACCGGCTGGAGGAAGAGGACGGCCGGCTCGTAATCGCAGAGCTCGCCGTAGGCGGCGCGGGCTTCTGGATTCAGGAGGATCCCGATTCCTCCCCTGACAAAGGGAGCGGAGGCGGATCAGTCCGCATGATTCTGACCGTGAGCGACCCGGATGCCGTGTTCGGGCAGGCCATCGCGGCCGGGGCGGCCGAAATCGCGCCGGTCGGCGAAGGGCATGGCTGGCGCATCGGCCGCCTTGCCGATCCGTTCGGCCACCACTGGGAAATCGGCCGGCGGCTTGAGGCGCGATGAAAGCGGCAGCGTCCAAGCCCAGTCGAAACAACAACAAAGACGCTTGAGCGGCCCATGCTCCAGCGTCTTTGTCTTTAAGCCCCTTGAATCCTTAATCCCCTAAATTCTATATCCGATTAAAGGAATTCCCGCACTCAGCCCATCTTGCTAGCTCGGATAATTTCCTCCCATGTCATGGCGATCCGCAGGACGTCCTCTTCACCCAGCAAATTCTCGCCGATCTGGACTGCAATGAACGTAAGCGGCGTAATCGCCTTGACGGCGTGCTTGGATCCGGCGGGGATCCGCAGCACGTCCCCGGCTTGTATCTGCATATGCGCGGCGTCCAAGAGGAATTCTCCAGTGCCCGAGAGGATGATCCACGTCTCCGTTCGCTTCCGGTGAAGATGATAGCTTGTATTTTTCCCAGGCAGGAGGGTGACTTTCTGCGTTAAGGTTTCCGATTCCGCATCTGTCTTGGCATCGTCCAGCACGTGATAGGTTCCCCATCTTTTCTCCCCGAAGCGGGGCTGCTGCCCGTCGGTTAACCGCTGTTTGATCTGATTGGATTTGTCTTTGCTGGCCACGAGAATACCGTCCGCGCTTGCAGCGACGATGACATTGGAAAGGCCGATTACGTGAATCGGACAAGCGAGCTCGTTGACCACGTGCGTATGAACGGAGTCGCTTGATATCTCTCCCTGGCCGATGACGGGACTGCCCAAATAATCCGGGAGCGCGTTCCAGTCGCCAAGATCCCGCCAAGCCTGATCATAGGCAATCACCGCGCGGCGCTGCGTCTTCTCCACGATCTCGACATCGAAGCTAACCTCGGGAAGCTGTTCATAGCGATCAAGCAGGTCTTCATAGTCCACGGGCAAACCTTTGCTCTGCAAACTCGAAAGCATGAACGACAACGGAAACGCGAACACGCCGCAGTTCCACAGCGCTTGCTTGTCAATCAGACGGCGCGCGGCTTCTTCGTTCGGCTTCTCGATGAATTGATCAACGGCAGCGTAGGCCTGCGATGTATGATCGCCCTTGTCCGTTGGCTGCGGCACGATATATCCGAATTGGCTGGAGGGATGCTTCGGCGTCGTACCGAGCAGGCCCAAATCCGCGCCTGATTGCGCAAGAACATCGGGAAACGCGTGCAGCAACCGGAAAAACTCCGACTCCACGAATAGATCGACCGGCAGCACGCAGATCGTTTCGTCCGCCGCCGCCAGCTGCCGGGCATGCAAATAGCTTGCAGCCAGGGCAACCGCCGCGAACGTCCCTCTTCGATGCGGCTCCGCATGGAACAGAATGCGGCTGCCCACATGATTTTGCGTAATTTCAGCTTGGCTATGATGAGCAACGATCGAGCTGTAAGGGAGCAATCCGGCCTCCTCCAACTGTCGGCATACCCGCTGAATCATGGATTCTTTGCCGCCGTCTTCGGAGGGGAGGAGCTTCAAGTAAATTTTCGAGCGAATCTCGTTCGACAACGGCCACAGTCTCTTGCCGGAGCCGCCGCTCAATAGAACAATCCGCAAGCGCAATCCTCCTCTCTAAAGATTAGGGCTGGCGATCGTTACAGTGGAATTCGAATCCTTTCTGAAGCCTGATCCAAATTCAAATCATCGCTTCTTACTCCTTGCATAGCCTTTGCGTTTATGGAAGGAGAGCGAGCGGTACTTCCGCGCCAGCGTCTTCCTTCGTCCCGGGGAGAGCTGCGCGATGTTCGTCGACAGGCTCTTGTTCAGCGCCTTCCTGAGAAGGACGCCGCTCGGATTGTTCGCATAGAGAAAGTTGCCGTACGTTTCGAATTCGGAGAATGCGAACTGCTTCGTGCGGTCCATCTTTTTCAGGATCGCCGCGTACCAGCTCATGCGGTGTTTCGCCGCGATGACGCGTTTCAATCGCCGCAGCTTCGATTTCTCGAACAGCATGTAGTGGGTGACGAAGGATGAAGGGGAGGCTGCCTTTCTGCCCAGAAGCTTCCGGTAGGTTTTAAAGTATTCAGGCTGGCTCCAATTCCGGCAATAAAATAACGTCTTTGCGCCGATCCTGAATACATGCGGACGAATGAGCACCGTGTCCGCGTCAATGGCCAAAAAGTAGTTGGAATTGCCCAGGTTGTCGCCGCTCATCTTCAATAATTGCTGAAAAAGCCAGCCGGAGCGTTCCCATTTCTTGGAGCGATAGCGGATGTTTCGTTTCGTGATTGGAAGCACGCTGTTTTCATTAACGAATCGGCATCCCTTGCGCCTGCACAGATTCCGCATCCGGGGGCGGTCCGGAGAGACGATCATGATTTGCCCGATAGGATGTTTCACTTGTTTTCTGACGGCGTCGATGACGTAGGGGAGCGTGACTAAATCTTTCTCGATCGCGGGGATCAAGACATCTATCTTGGTCTTGCTGTTTATTCTGGCTCGGATGGGGACTGACATCGCTTCATCTCCATTTTGGCAAGTAATGTGATCATGATATGCCATTATGGCGCTAAAGTGTGTTCATCCTCCGTTCATAATCCGCGGGTATCTTCGTTATTATCGTGAGAGCAGCAATCTTAATAATTTTGACATATGATTCAAATTGACAGTAACTATTATTTTATATACACTCTCATTATGCGAAACGCACGAAAGAGGAGGCAAACATTTTGACACGCACGAATAACAAGGCACTCATTATTATCGGTCTGATTATCGGGATTGTGTTCGCGGAGCTCGATGAGACGGTCGTCAGCACCGCGATGCCTACGATTATCCGCGATTTGAACGGATTGTCGCTGTATGGCTGGGTAGCCGGCATCTATATGCTGACCATGACGGCTTTCATGCCGATTCTCGGCAAGCTGGCCGATCTGTACGGCCGCAAGAAAATTTACATTCTAAGCATGAGCTTGTTCATCGCCGGCTCCATCGTGAGCGGATTCGCGGAGAACATGCCCGTACTGCTGCTCGGCCGCGGTATTCAAGGGATCGGCGCCGGCGGTCTGATGCCGCTCGCCATGGTGATCTTCGGGGACACCTTCACCGTTGAACAACGGGCCAAGATGCAGGGGGTCTTCGGCGCGATCATGTTCGTCCCGCAGCTGCTCGGGCCGCTCATCGGCGGTTATCTGACCGAGCATATTTCATGGCATTGGATCTTCTGGGTCAACATCCCGGTCGGCGTCGTGGCTGCGATCGTGCTGTCCGCGGGACTCAGGGAATCGACCGGCAACAAGAACGCCAGCATCGACTGGGCAGGCGCATTCCTGCTGGTCAGCTCGATCGTTTCGCTGCTGCTGACGCCCGTGCTGCATGAGACGGAAGGGTACGCATGGAGCTCTCCGACGCTGATCGGCCTATGGATACTCGGTGCGGTGCTGCTCGTCATCTTCGTCTTCGTCGAACGGAAGGCCAAAGAGCCGATCCTGCCGATGCATTTATTCAAAAACCGGACGTTCGTCGTCCTGTCCATCATCGTCTTCGTTCTCGTCTGCGGCGTTATGGGCTCGTTCGCTTCGTTCCCGTTCTTCGCTCAGAACGTGCTCGGCCTGACGCCGATCGAATCCGGCTACTTGACGCTTCCGCTCATGGTCGGCGCCGTGATCGCCAGCGTTATTACGGGACGTCTCATGACGAAAGTGCCTTACCGCACGACCTTCATCGTATCGATGCTGCTGCCGGCGCTCGCGTTCTTCCTGTTGACCGGCGTCGACATGAATACGGCGATCATCACGCTTCTAGGGTACTTCGTTATTCTTGGACTCGGGTTCGGAGTCATATTCAATAACAGCTTGATCGTGCAGGAGTCGGTGGACAAAGAACACAGCGGCATCGCCTTGACGTCGGTTACGCTGTTCCAATCGTTCGGCATGACGATCGGCGTGAGCATCTTCGGCAGCCTGCTGGCCGCCAAAATCACGTCGGGCATCGGCGGGCTGGCGAGCGGACTGCCGGCCGATCAAGCGCAGGAGCTCGGCCAAGCCGCGAAAGGCGGCATTCCCAAAGATATCGACCCAAGTCTGATCGAGCAAATTAAAGGCGTCTTCTCCGAAGCGTTCCAGCATCTCTATTGGGTATCGTTCTTCTTCGCGCTGCTCGTCGTCGTCATCTGCTTCTTCCTTAAGCGGGAAGTGTTGAAGGTAGGTAGCATACCCGAGCAGCAAACGGAGTTTGGGACCAGGGTCTCGACCGACAAGAACAAAGAAGAGTCGGACGCGGATGCTGACGGACCTGTGATGGAAGTTCAAAACTGATTATGGATACAATGAAACAGAAGAGGTGATGCGGATGTCATCGGAAGTTCCGGAACCCGGGAAGATCGGCCTTCGGGAGAAGAAGAAACGGAAGACCCGCCTGACCTTGCAGCAGCAAGGTCTGCGGCTCATTCGCGAGCAGGGCTACGCGGCGACGACAATCGAGCAGATCGCGGAAGCGAGCGAAATATCGCCCAGCACGTTCTTCCGTTACTTCCCGACGAAGGAAGCGCTGATCCTCGAGGATGACAACGATCCGCTTCTGATCGCCGCTTTCCTGAGGCAGCCTGCGGAATTAAGTCCGATTCAGGCGTTCCGCGCGGCCGTGCGCGAAGGGTTTGCCGACATGACGGGCGACGAGAAGGAGTCGCTGTATGAGCGCTTCAAGCTCTTGGAGTCCGTTCCCGAGCTGCGCGCCGCTTCGCTCCTGCAAACGAACGCAACGATGTTCATGATCGCGGAGCTCGTGGCAAAGCGGCTGGGGCGGGTTCGCAACGATTTCGAAGTGCTGTTGTTTGCCGGATCCGTGATGGGCGCAATGATGGCCGTGCATCATTATTGCGTCGACCATCCGGAGGCGGACTTTGTTTCGGTCATCGACCGGGCGCTGGCGTTTTATGAAGCGGGGCACCCGCTGGGGCCGCTCGGGATGACCAATTTATAATGATATATACGAAATTCAACAAGCCGTTCCGGGCCGATTCCCGGACGGCTTTTTTTAATTTGAATCGCTATTTCGGATGACATTACGTAAACAGTTCGGGTTTACAATTGAAGGATGGCTTCTACCGAACCCGAGGAGGTGCTGGGTCAGTGGCGGTGATGCGAAGGTTGGCGCCGACAGCTATGAAGGCTGCGCTTGTCGGGGTTATTATCTTCTTCGTAATGCGGAACATTCCGCTCAAGCTGGCGGATATCGAATCGTTCCTGGCGCATGCAAGCCTGCAATTCTATTCGTCCATGCTCGTATTCGCGTTCTTCCTGATGCTGCAGGCCGGCATTTGGGTCTTGATCGTGAACGCGGCGGGGGAGAAGGCGATTCGGAACCGGCAGGGCAGCAAGCTCCGGCTGCTGGAAGGCCTGCGCATCTTCATCGACTCGCAATTCGCGAAGTATCTCCCGGGCGGGTTCTGGAACTACGCCGGCCGAGTCGTGCTTGCCTCGCGCGCGGGCGTTGCGCTTGACGCGCAGCTGTCGTCGATCGTCTATGAGAACGTCCTGCTCGTCTCCGCGGCGCTCTGTTATGCGCTCATTCTGCTCGTCAGCTTGGACATTGCCCCAATCTTGTGCATAGTTGCCGTTCTCGCCGTGTTAATACTGGCATACGTCTATTACGACAAGGGCTCGACTGCGGTTCGCGGGTTGTTCGTCCGGGCATCGCGCTGGAAATGGCTGCATCGGGCGGCCGGCAAAATGACGGCTTCATTCCGGACGACCGGCGCGGATGCCTTATTGTCGCGCAATCGGTTCTTCGGCTATCTGGTCTGCTTCCTTGGCAGTCATTTCATCATGGGTATCGCATTCTGGATGCTGACGAACAGCTTCGGCAGAGGCCATATCGGCTTGCTGTACGCCGCGGGGACGTTCGCGACTTCTTGGCTGCTCGGCTTGTTCAGCCCTCTGCCGGGCGGGCTAGGGGTGCGGGAAGGGTTTCTGGTGTACTTCCTGTCCCTGAAGCTTGGCTCCGAGACCGCATTGTATATATCCGTCATCGCGCGTTTATGGAACATGATGGCCGAAGTGATGTTCTGGGCGATCGTAAGAACGGTCAGCCACATGACGAGAAGGGTGAAGACATATGAGGAATCGTAGGAAGGTCGTTCTTATAACGGGCGTGTTCCCTCCAGGCATCGGCGGCATGCAGAACTACTATTACAACCTCTCCAAGTTTTCGAAGCATGACGTGACCGTGGTCGCCCCGGAATATCCGGGAAGCGCCGCATTCGACGAAGGGCAGTCGTTCCGCATCGTTCGAGGGTCTTTCCTGCGGGACGAACGTACGGATGTAACCAGCTGGCTGCGCTTGTTCAAACAGGTGCGCAGGACGATGCGCGGCGAGGACCCAGACGTCACGATATATGGTTATGTGCTTATCGGTTTCATCGGTTTGCTGCTTCAGGTGACCACCGGGCGGCGGTACGTCATTTCGACCCATGGCATGGATATGCTGATGTTCAGGCGTTTCATCGGTCTGAACGCGATCGTGAAGCTGATTCTGCGCAAAGCCGACGGCGTGCTGACGAACAGCCATTTCACGAAGAAGCTGGTGGAGGAATACGGGGTCGATCCGCGCCGGATCGGCATCGTCAATCCCGGCGTGGAGCGCATCTACGAGAAGCGTCCGGCCGACATGGAGCTGATTCGGGAGCACGGCTTGGAAGGGAAATATGTCATTCTATCGGTAGGGCGGCTTGTTACGCGCAAAGGCCATGATAGGGTGATTGCGTCCATGCCGGCCGTCCTGCAGAAGATTCCGAACGCCGTCTATGTCATCGTCGGAGACGGGCCGGACCGGGAGCGGCTGGAACAGCTGACCAAGGCGGCGGGCGTCGCGGATGCGGTAGTGTTCGTGGGCAGCGTGCAAGGCAGCGAGCGGGTAAACGATTATTATAATGTGTCCCAGCAATTCATCATGGTGAGCCGGGAGCTGGAGAAGGGCGACGCGGAAGGCTTCGGCATCGTCTATCTGGAAGCGGCATCCGCCGGCGTCCCCGTCATCGCCGGGCGTTCCGGCGGTGCGTCGGAAGCCGTGCTGGACGGCGTTACGGGCTTGCTCGTCGATCCGCAATCCGTGGATGAAATCGCGGCCGGCATCGTTCGGCTGGCGAATGACGCCGCGCTGCGAGAGCGGCTTGCGCGCGCCGGCTACAAGCGCGCGAAGACGGAGTTTCAGCATGACGTGCTGGCGGAGGGCTTCGATCGCTACATCGGACGGATTTGCGCGCTTCCGGCGCTAGGTGCGGTACGGCGCAGATTGTCGAGAGAGTCCGCCCGCGAGAATGCCCGGTAAGACCGGCGCAGGCGACAATGGAAAAGGCTCCCGCAGCATCATTTCGATGATGCTGCGGGAGCCTTTTGTGCGGAATTGGCGTGCAAGGGAGCGTGCTAGTGAGCATGCAAGTGAGCGTGCAAGTTAGCATGCAAATGAGCAAATGAGCCAAATGATCAAATAAAGCAACTAAGCAAACGAGTGAACAAGTGTGCATGCAACTGAGCAAACGAGCAGACAAGCAGTTGAGCAAACGAGCAGGCAAGCAAGCTTAAAGCGCCGTATTAGGAAACGGACTCTTCTTTGCGCAGCCGGTGCAGCACCCAGACCGCGAAGCCGAACAATACCGAGCCGCCGCCGGCGATGCACACGCCGTGCCAGCCCCAGTGCCGCCAGGCAAAGCTGCCCAGCGTGGAGCCGAATGCCCCGCCCAAGAAAGTCGTCACCATCTGAACGGTGTTCAGCCGGCTTCGAGCCTCGGGGTTCAACGCGTAAATGCGCGCCATATTGGCGACCTGGGTACCTTGTACGCCGAGATCAAGCAGAATAACGCCGGCAATGAGCGCCCATAGAGACCCGCCCAATGCGCCGAAGAGCAGGTAGGAAACCAGGTTGAGCGCAAGCAGAATGCCAATCATCCACTTCGTGGGCAGCCGGTCGGAGAATCGGCCGATGACAGGCGCGCCGAAAGCGCCGGCGGCGCCAACCAGGCCGAACAAGCCGGCAATCTGGCTGCTGTAATGGTAGGGCTCGCCTTCTACGTAGAACGAAAGCGCCGTCCAGAACACGCTGAAAGCAGCGAAGTTGGCTCCGCCGATCAATGCCGATTCGCGCAGCGTCGCGTAGCGTTTCACGAGACCGCCCATGGAGCCGAGCAATTGGCCGTAGCGAATGTCGGCCGTCGGCTTGTTGAGCGGCAGCTTCATCCGCAGCAGCACGAGCAGCGCAAGCATGGCGGCAGCGGCGAGCGCGTACATGAAGCGCCAGCCCCAGGTGCCGCCGATCAAGCCGGACACGGTCCGCGTCAGCAAGATCCCGAACAGCAGGCCGCTTATGACTGTGCCGACTGCCTTGCCCTGTTCGCCGGGCGCGGCGAGCGTCGCGGCAAGCGGGACGAGAATTTGCGGAACGACCGTCGTGATACCGACGGCGAAGCTGGCGATGTAGATCCACGGCAGGTTTTGCGCAGTCGCGACGCCGATTAGGGAGACGCAGACGAGCGCGAGCAGAATGGTGATGAGTCCTTTGCGTTCCTTGATGTCGCCTAGCGGGACGAACAGGAACATGCCGAGCGCGTAGCCGATTTGGGTACATGTCGAGATGAAGCCGACAGCGTCCGGACCTACGCCGAAGTCGCGGCCGATGTCGGCGAGCAGCGGCTGGTTGTAATACAAATTGGCAACGGTCATTCCGGCGGCCAGTGCCATTAGCAGCAGCAGACCCCTGGAAAGCGCGGCCGGGGCTTGGGTCGCCGAAGGCGACGGCGAGAGCGCGTGTTGGGACATGGTTAGAATAAGTTCCTTTCTTTCAATCCGTGCCGCATGCGGCGGCCTGACGAGGATGGCAGCTGTTGCCGATTCCGCTGCTTGGCGCACGGTGTCTTTTGGTCCCATTCTAACAGTATCGGTCCGGCGTATCTAGTAGGGAATGGCCGCGGAGGGTTCTGCAAGCCGTGTACCGCATGGAAACGACGAACGGAAACCAATAGCGTGTTTGCAGCAGCGTGATAGTCATAGATAAAAAATCGTCAGCCGTCGGAATAGAACCGACAGCTGACGTTATGTTTGTTCTGATCAGAGGATGGCGGAGGCCGCACCTGCTAATCAGGCCGCTGGACACCCAACCACTTCGCCGGATACCGGAACTTACTGGTCCTGTCCGGCCATGCGGCTAAGCTCCGTTGCCAGCTGATCCAGCTGCAGGAAGCTGTTCATGACGTCGGCGATACGGGCGTCCTGCGTGCTCATGCTGCCGGCGATTTCTTGAATCGCGGTCATGTTCTGGCCGGTAAGCGCCGCGATGGTCGCGACCTGGTCGGCCATGCTGGCATAACGAAGATGCAGGTCGCCCGCGGAGCTCGCCACTTCTTCGGACTGGCGTTCCACCTCGCCCGAGTTGCCGGCGATCGCCTGCATGGCTGCCGCCACTTGCACCGCTGCCGAGCTGCTCTCGATGATCGCCGCCCGGCCCTCGTCGACCGTCTCGGCGGCTTCGCCCGCCTTCAAGCGGATCATCTCCAGGATCGTCTCGATCTCCTCGGTCGATTGCCGGGAGGATTCCGCAAGCTTGCGGATTTCGACGGACACGACGCCGAAGCCTTTGCCATGCTCGCCGGCGCGGGCCGCTTCGATGGCGGCGTTCAGCGCGAGCAGATTCGTCTGCGTCGAAATATGCTTGATCGCCGAGACGATATCGCCGATGGCCGCCGTCTGTTCGCGCAGCTCGATCATCAAGCTTGCGGATGCGCGGATCGTTTCGTTGGCCTGATTCATTTGTTTCTCCAGCGTCTCCGCTTTGCCGCTGCCCGCGCTGGACAGCTGCGCCGAGCTGGCGGAGAGCTCGCGCATTTCCGTCGATAATTCCGCGAGCGCGGCAACGGATTGCCGGGACAGCTGCATCGTCGCGCTAATATCCGTCACGCTGGCCGTTTGCGTCCCGATGCTGCCGGTGATTTCGTCGAACGACGAAGTTACCTCGCCCGAGATGACGCTCGTCGCGGCAATGTTCGTCTTGAGATTGGCGCTGAATGCATGCAGCGTGCCGAGGGAGCCGGAGACGCGGTCGACGATGGCCTGCGTGTGGTTCTTCTCGCGGATCGCGCTGTCGCTTTGGGCGAATACTTCGGTTTGCAGACGCTCGCTGAACCTGGCGGACGCGTAGAGCGGCGCCGCGAACAGCACCAGATACATCAAGAGCGAGAATGCGTCCTGTTCGCCGAAGAGATCCGCGGAATAAGGACTGAGGAACAGGTAGACGGTCAGGCCTGCGCCGGAGATGCCCGAGAAGGCGATGGAGCGGGAATTGCTGTATAAGGTCATGATGCCTAGATTCACGTACACGAGTAGATAAGTGCTCCAAATCGGACCGGTCATAATGAGCAGCAATGTCAGTACCGTCACGATGGCGGATATGAAATACATAATGTAGTTGGAGAACCAGCGGTTGAAGGTGAGAACCGTTGCCGCGGTGCAGGTCACGCCTCCGACCAGCAGCAGGATGGTAATGGATTTCATCGGGGCGCCCGTCAAGGCATCGACCGTGAATCCGAGCGCAAGCATCGCCCAAATGATATAAACGAGTAATTTATTGCGGTTATGCAGCGTTTCCGATTGCTTCAAGGCAGGTCCACTCTCCACTAGAAGATTTTAGGAAAATCGTACCACAGCTCCCTCCATTCGACAATCGTGCCAGAGAATTTGTCGAAAATAGGAAATGGGGCGCGAGGTTCATTTTCTAGCGGCGGGAGCGTGGGCATTCGTGCCTGAATCGGCTGCCACTCAGTAGGCCTCCCGCAGGGCTTCCTCCAGCTTGGCTTGCAGCCCGACCGTGATCGGCTGCAGCGGCGAACGAAGCGTATCGGACGCGATGAGGCCTTGGCCGGCCAGCAGCCATTTCAGCGGGGCGGGGTTGGACTCTTCGAACATCAGCCGGATGAGCGGAAGAAGCGCGTCGAACGTTCGGCGCGCCTGCCCGGTGTCGCCTGCCCGAAACTGCCGGTACATGCCGATGAACGCGTCTGTCCGCAGGTTGGCCGATGCGAGCATGCCGCCGGACGCGCCTTGGCGCAGCATGGCGTAGAAGTCCGCGTCTTCCCCGCACAGGACGGGCTTGCCGCTAAGCGTCGTGACAGCCGAGATAAGCTCGATTCCGCCGGAGCTGTCCTTCATGCCGATAATGCCGTTCAGCTCCAAAATCGCCGCGGCCGTATCCGGTTGAAGACGAACGCCCGTCCGGGACGGGACCTCGTAGGCAATGACGGGCAAACCCGTCTCCGAGGCCCGCCGAAAATGCTCCGCGATGCCGGATTGCGGCGGCTTGCTATAGTAAGGCACGACGACGAGCGCCGCGTCCGCGCCTAGCCGGCCGGCCAGTTCGGTGCGCCGTACGGTCGTCCGCGTATCGTTCGTGCCGGTGCCGACGATGATCGGAACCTGTCGATGCATAGCTGCCATGACGGCCTTAGCCAGCGCAACCAAACGCTCGACTTCGTCCCAGGATACCGTGGGAGATTCGCCGGTCGTGCCATTGATGACGAGACCTTGAATATCATGGGCGAGCAAGTGCCGCAAATAACGATCGAATGATGCTTCGTCGAGTGATTCGTCAGCCGAGAACGGCGTGGCGACAGGGACGAAAATCCCTCTTAAATCCGCTTCCTTCAACATAGCCGCACCTCCGAAAATGTGGTTGTGAAATCAATATAGCATGACGCGAGGTATCGGAGTTATCTATAATAAATGATAAGAGAAATCAATAATATTGATGATAGAGGAGGCGGAAAAATGGACCTGGTTTATTTGCAAACGTTCCGTGAAGTCGCGCTGCGCCAGAGCATCACCCGGGCTGCGGAAGAGCTGGGCTACGCGCAATCCAGCGTGACGACGCAGATTCAGAAGCTGGAGAAGGCCTACGGCGTCGAGTTGTTCGAGCGGTTCGGCAGGGGGCTGCGGCTAACGTCGGCCGGCGAGGAGCTGTTGAAGCTGGCCGTGCAGATGCTGGATCTCTATCAGGAGTCGAAGGAGCGGCTGGCTCGCCAGGGAGGAGGAACGCTGTCGATCGGGACGATCGATTCCGTCGCTTCGTACTATCTCCCGCCGTATATCCAATCCATGCGGCGGGATTACCCCGAGCTTTCGATCCGGCTGCAGCCGGATCGCGAAGATACGATCGTCCAGCTCGTCAGGGAAGGGGAACTCGATGCGGGACTCATCCTGGGAAGCGGTCCAACCGATCCGCTGCTGGAATGGCAGGCGATTCGAGAGGAACCGCTCGTGTTGATTGCCAATCCAAGCCATCCTCTGGTGCGACAGGACATTATCCGGCTGCCGGAACTCGCCGGCATGGAGTGGTTTATGAGCGAGGAGAGCTGCAATTACCGCATCATGCTGGAGAAGGTGCTGCGGACGAACGGCATCGCCTTCCGCGTCGGCCTCGAGCTGGGCAATCCCGAGGCCATCAAGCGCTGCGTGATGGCCGGGGACGGCATCGCGCTGCTGCCGCGGATGGCGGCGGAAGAAGAGATCCGCCGCGGGGAGCTGGCTGCGCTCGCTTTCGCCCACCCCGATATTCGGTTGTCGCTTCAGCTTGTCATGCATCCGAAGAAGTGGATCTCCCATGCGGTGCGGGATTTTATCGGCCGCTTGCAAGTGAGGGCGTCGGGCGAGACGAACGGGGCAGCCGGCTGACTACTGCGCGGGAGCGGAGAGATGCCGGTCGAGAAAATCGAGCACTCGGCCGATGTTCGCCGACGCTTCGAATGCAGGACCGCCATGTCCGGCGTCTTCGATGAAATCGAGCGTTACGCGCTCCGTGCCTGCGGCTTGCTCAAGCGCCGCGGCGAATGCGATGCTCTGTTCGACGGGGATCAGAACGTCCTGCGTTCCGTGCTGGATGAGGAAAGGCGGCGAGTCGGCCTTAATGTACGTTTCGGCGCTCGCCTTGCGAACGAGTTCGGGGTTGTCGCCGATCGGTGCGCCCCAATATAGGGATTTCCGGTGAATCCGGGGCGCTGTGCGATGGCTCGCCTATGCCGCTCTTACGGAACTGCGCGTCCATATCGTTGAAGTTGACGGGGCCGTACCAATCAACGACCGCTTGCACCGCGCAGGATACGGTTCTTTATCCGTTCAGGATTCGTTTGTCTCATGCAGCTCGAAGGTATGCATGAACCGCGTGATGATTTCGTCCACGGCTTTGAGCTCTCCGCTGACGACTTCTTTGATGATGCCCATATCGGGATCGTTCATCTGCGCGCGAAGGACGTCGCGTTTGATGCGCAACTCTTCAAGGAAAGCCAATGCGCGTCCTCTGCGGAAAGTTTGTGCGGCGGAATGATGCCCGTCACGGCCTCTATGCCCGCCGCGTCCGCCATGCTTGCCATGTCCGCCATGTTCGCCGTGGCGATGCCCGCGTCCACTGCGTCCGCGCGTTTCATCTTCGGACCCGTCCTCCGTAACTTGGCCTCCGCGGCCATTAGCCTCGCCCGATTCTTGCAGGGCTTCGCCTTCAAGAGAGCGTTCGCGGCCGTCGTGCTGCTGATCTTCCGGGTGCAACTGGTCGTTCGTATCCATGGGTCGACCTCCATTCATGATTTTGTATACGAATGTATACATCTATTATCATATCCGATCTGTATACATTTGTATACAGAGGTTCTTTAAAGGTCGTTCCATGCTTCGTCTCCGGATGAACGAGGGACGACTCTTGGTGCGCGGCACGACGCCATTGCCAGCAGCGCTCGCGAGCAGAAATTGGCAGCGATCAAAGAGGGGAAAGGTGGAATAATAACCGAAAATCCGCAGGAAAGGAAGGGTAACCGTGAAAAGCCTGATTGCTCTTGCGATCGCAGCCATGCTATCCGTGTCGGTTCCCTCTTCGCCCAGTTCGGCGGCTCCGACGAAATATGATCCCGATGACGGCTATCACCAATACATCAAGTGGATTGGCGTGGCGCGCAAGGCCGCGAGTCAACGTTATCCGCAAGCGTCCCTCGTCGACCTGCTGTACGTAGGCTGCAAATCGGAATGGCCGTCCGCCAAGCAATTCGTGTATAAGTTCTGGATGCAGGAGAACGGCAAGGAATTCGGCGTGTACGTGACGGTCGACGAGGCGAAGGACCCCGGTAAGGCATTCGCGTCTCGCATCGAGAAGACCGACGCCCGCAACACTGCCTACGGGCGATGGGAACGGTATGCCGAAGAGGCCGTGAAAGCAAAGTACCCGGACGCGGAAATCCGCAGCTACCGGCCGTTCGGCTGTGCATGCCTGAACAAACAAGCGTCCAGCCAGATTTTCCGGTTCTGGATTGAGCCGGGCGGAATCATCGAGGCGGCGATTGAATACGACGTCAAGACGGACAAGGTGCTGGCCGTGAAGTTTAGGCCGCTCCGAAGCTTCTGACCCATCGCGCCGGCTGCTTAAACCTGCTCCGTCAGCAGCTGCACGAAATACTGCGCAATGACCGGCAGCGACATGCCGCGCCGCGTCGCGAGGCCGATCCGCCGCTCCGGAATCGCTTCCGCGGCGCGAAGCTCGAACAGCTCGCCGTCCTCCAGCTGCTGCCGGACGAACGCGCGCGTCAAGAAGGCCGCGCCATATCCGCGCCGCGCGAATTCGACGAGCATGTCCGAGCTGTTCAGCTCGAAGGCGGCATCGACGGCAAGCCCGTGCGCGGCGAACCAGCGCTCGGCGAACTGCCGCGTGCTGCTGCCGCTGGACAGCAGCAGCAGCGGCAGCTTGGCCAGCTCCGCGGCGGAGAGCGGCCGTTCCGCCAGCTGGCGGTAGCGCGGACCGGCGACGAAACAGTCTTGAATGGCCGCGAGCTGCCGGATATCCAGCTCGGGGTCGTTCATCGGCAAATGCACGATGCCGATATCGATCCGGTTCTCCTTCAACCAGGAGGCGATCTGGGCCGTCTTCCCTTGATGGAGCCGGATTTCAAGGTTCGGCGTCTCGTCGCGGAGCTTATCGAGCGGCGGCAGCAGCAGATGCTTGATCATCGGGCCGCTGGAGCCGATTCGAAGTTCGCCGGAAGCGCGATTGCGGAGCGAGGCCATCTTGCGTTCGCCGGCATCGAGCAGCGACAGCGACTGTTCCACGAATTTCATCAGATCCGCGCCTTCGGGCGTCAGCACGACGCCTTTGGACAGCCGGTCGAACAGCTTGACCCCCAAGCCTTCCTCCAGCTGCTTGATGGCATAACTGACGGAAGGCTGCGTGACATGCAGCTCCTGCGCCGCTTTCGTAAGATTGCCGGCATGCGCCGTATGCAGGAAAATCCGGTACCATTCCAGATGAAGCTTTGTACTGATATAAATCACCTCTATGGCAGACTGATGAAATTGCGATTTCATTTATCGTTATCCGTTTATTATAATCAAACCTAACATAAATGAAAACGTTACGGAGGTGCCTGATCATGGCTGGAAGTTCATTTGGGGATCGTTTCAAAATCACGACATTCGGAGAATCGCACGGCGTCTCGGTGGGCGTCATCGTCGACGGCGTCACGCCAGGGGTCGAGCTCGACGAGGCCTATATACAAGTTCAGATGGACCGGCGCAAACCGGGGCAATCGGCGGTCACGACGCCGCGCAAGGAATACGATACCATCCGCATCGTGTCGGGCATGTTCGAAGGCCTTACGACGGGGACGCCGCTGTGCATCCTGCTTGATAACAAGGATATGCGGCCGAGCGCGTACGACGGAATGGACGAGACGTTCCGCCCCGGACATGCGGATTATACGTATTTGAAGAAGTACGGCATCCGCGATCATCGGGGAAGCGGCAGGGCTTCGGGCCGCGAGACGGCGGCGCGGGTAGCCGGAGGCGCGGTCGCGCGCAAGCTGCTGGAAGGCAGAGGCGTCGAGATCGTCGCGTATACGAAGGAAATCGGAGGGATTGTCTGCCGGACGTATCAGCCCGAGACGATCGAGAAGAACAATGTTCGCGCCTGCGATCCGGAAGCCGCGGTCTGGATGGAAGATTACATCAAGACGCTTGCCTCCAAAGGCGACAGCGTCGGGGGCATCGTGGAATGCCGGATCAGCGGAGCGATGGCGGGCCTGGGCGAGCCGGTGTTCGACAAGCTGGACGCGGATCTAGCCAAGGCGATGCTGTCGATCGGCGCCGTGAAGGGCATCGAATTCGGCGCGGGTTTCTCGTCGGCCGGCATGCTGGGCAGCGAACATAACGACGGCATGAACGCCGACGGGTTCACGAGCAATCACGCAGGAGGCATATTGGGCGGCATCAGCACCGGAGCGGATATCGTATTCCGGGTGGCGGTCAAGCCGACCTCTTCGATTTCCGTGCCCCAGCAGACGGTAACCGTTGACGGCGAGGAGCGGGAGATACGCACGGAAGGCCGGCACGACCCTTGCATTTGCCCGCGCATCGTTCCGGTCATCGAAGCGATGGCATGCCTTGTGCTGGAGGACCATTACAAGCGTCAAGCAGCGCTGCACGGCTAACGATTTCGGCAATCGCAATCAGCTGCAACCAGTATCGATCAGCACAGCCAGCAACAATCAGTAACGACCAGCACAATCAGCAGCAACAGCACTAATCAGCGCAAAGCACGCTTCTTCCCTTTCATTCCGTGCATCGGCAGGCGGAACGGCCATGGGGAGCAGCGTGCTTTTTTCGTTTATCGGCATGGCAGTCCAAATTCAATATTTATCCAATACTATATTGACAGTCGATATATCATTTGCTAATGTATCATCATACGATATATCGACAGTCGGAGTAGTTATAAAACGAAGGAGGCAACCGAGGTGGCCGATTTGAAAGGCATGCTTCCGCTTACGGAGGCGTTTTATTACATCTTGATTGCACTATATGCCAAGCCGGCGCACGGCTATGGCATCATGCAGGACGTGGAAGAGATGAGCGGCGGCAGAGTGAAGATCGGGGCGGGAACGCTGTATACCGCGTTGAACACGCTGCTGGGCAAAGGGCTGATCGATCATTATCCCGTTCCCGAAGGGACGGATGCAAGACGGAAGATGTATGCGATCACGGAGGACGGCAGGGAAGTAGTCGCTGCCGAACTGGAGCGATTGACCGAGCTGCTCGCTTCCGGGCGGCGAATCGTGCATGCGGAGGAGGCATAAGGGAATGGCGAAGAAAGTGGAGAAACGGTACCATGTTTGGTTCAGCTGGGAGCATGAGAAGGAAGAGCGGTGGATCAACGATTTGTCGCGGCAAGGGCTGCATCTGACGGGGGCGGGTGCCATCAGCAGCAAATTCGAACGCGACGAATCGGTTCGTTACACGTATCGGATCGATCATCAGCCCGGCCTTGGCAAAGGGGAGAAGTGGAACGATTATGTTGCGCTTTACCGCGATGCCGGCTGGGAGTATGCGGGGAAATCGGGGGCCGTTTGGTTTTATTTCCGCAGGCCGTGGTCGCCGGACGAGAGCCCGCAGCTTTATACGGATCGGGACTCGATCGTCGCCTACTACAATCGCATTCGGCGCTTGATGGTCGCCATGTTTTTCGTCAATTTGATTATACTTTGCCTGAACGGCATTAACCTGGTGCCGCGCATTCACAGCAGCTTATGGGGAATCGTCGTGCCCGTGCTTGCGATTTACGCCGCCGTCTTCCTGCTGCTCGGGATCGGAATCATCAAGATCGGCCGCAAAATCAAAAAGATTCTATAAGCATTCGTGAAGCAAACGCAGAAAAACGCGGTCCCGCCGAGGGGCCGCGCTTTTCTTGGCTAGAGGTCGAAACATGGCTTCCTATGCTTCGTATGCCGTATGCTTCGTATGCCGTATGCTTCGTTTGTTTGCTTCCATACTTCATATGCTTGCAATACGTAACGCTTTGACGCTGCTTACTTAATTCGATCCCTGAGTCGTCTTGCCCGCCGCGTAGATGGTAGCCGCTTTGGCCACGCGCGCTCCGAGCGCTTCTCCCAGTGCGAGGCCCTTCGCGAAGAGCGATTGGCTCAGCGCATCATGGGTATCTTCGACGGGGGACGTAACCCCTACGCCGTAATAACTGCCGTACAGCGCATTCTCGGGAATATTGGCCGGCAAGCCGACGATCATCATCCCTTGGTGCAGCATCGGCGTAATCAGGTTCAGCAGGGTGGCCTCGCTTCCGCCATGGATGGTTGCCGTCGTGCAGAACACGGCGCCGACTTTGTCGATCAGCTTCCCGTTCGCCCATAAGTAACCGAGCTTGTCGATCCATTCTTTCAAGCCGGAGCTGATGGTGCCGAAGTGTCCGGGACATCCCCAGATAATCGCATCCATATCTTCGAGGTCTTTGACGTTCGCCTTATTGACGTGATTAATGAACACCTCTGCCCCTTCGACGCGTTCAGCCCCTCTGGCAATGGACCTAGCCAGTTGTTCCGTGTGTCCAGCTTCGCTATCGTAAACAATGTACATTTTCATCGTGTAATCTCCTCTCTTAGATGGGAAATCAAGTCAGATTCCTTACTCGTTTTCTTTTAGCGGTTTGGTTAACTTCCTTAGCGACTCGCGGTATGCTTTGTCGTTCATTTCTTCCTGGTGTTCCTCGGCATACGAAGTTCCCTTTAACTTAAGAATCGCTTTCCGGTACTCGTTATCGTTAAAATGCTCGTCCTTCGCCGGTTCGGGTTTCTTGACAAACCCTCGGATAGCGCTGCGGAATTCGTCGTCCGCGCTTGGCTGATCGGAGCGATCTTGGCTCTCGACGACGATTTCGGCCGCGGGCGCCGCCATCTCGGCAGCAACTTTGACTGGCTCTTGCAGCACGTCCTCGCGCGGCGACACTTTGCGAATGAAGAAGGCCAGAACGAGAGCGGCGACGGTCAGCCAAGTCGCGACGACGAAGGAATGGTTAATCCCGTAAATCGTAGCTTGCTGCGCGATCTCGCCCATTTTCACTTTGTCGGACGGATCGACCTGGCCGGCGATAGCCAGCTCTTTGGCATGCGAGGTCGCCTTATTCGTCATGAGCGTCACGAGTATGGCCGTGCCGAGCGCGCCGGAGACGTTCCGCAGCGTCTGGGACATGGCCGAACCGTGCGCGTTCAAGCGGCGAGGCAGCTGGTTAAGGCCTGCGGTTTGGATCGGCATCATCAGCATGGACATCCCGAACATCCGAAGCGTGTAGAACAGCATCATATGATTGTACGAAGAATCGATTTCCAAATGGCTGAATTCATAGGTGGTGATCGTTGTAATAATAAGACCGATAACGGCCAGCCAGCGAGCGCCGATTTTATCGAACACCATGCCGGTGATCGGCGACATGATGCCCATCAGGATAGCGCCCGGAAGCAGCAGCAAGCCCGATTCAAGCGGCGTAAAGTGACGGATGTTCTGCAAGAAAATCGGCAGCAGGATCATGCCGGAGTACATGGCCATCGTGATAATGGCATTAATTAGTGCCGTAAGCGAGAACATCGGATATTTGAAGACGCGCATCTCGAGCAGCGGCACCTTCACGAGAATCGAGCGGACGATGAACAGCAGGAGCGCGACCGCCCCGACAGCCAGGCAGACGATAACTTCGGTCGAGTCCCAGCCTGCCGTTCCTGCATCGCTGAAGCCGTAGAGCAGCCCGCCCAAGCCGAGCGTGGACAGGATGACGCTGAGCACCTCGAGCTTCGGCCGCGATGTCTTAATGACGTCCTTCATGGAGAAGGCGCCGAACACGACCGCCACGATCGCCAGCGGCAAGATGATGTAGAACAGGACATGCCAATCGTAGTTTTCGACGATCCAGCCGGACAACGTCGGTCCCACGGCCGGCGCGAAGATCATCGCTACGCCCATCATGCCCATCGCCTTGCCGCGTTCTTCGACAGGGAAGATGGTCATGATGACGATCATCATCAGCGGCATCAGGATGCCTGCGCCGCATGCTTGTATGAGACGGCCTGCCAGCAGCCAGGTGAAATCGCTCGATACGGCGCAGACGGCGGTACCGATCGCGAACGTGACAGAAGCGACCAAGAACAGCTTGCGGGTCGTAAACCTGTTAATCAGGTAAGCGCTGATCGGCACGAGCACGCCGTTGACCAGCATGTAGCCATTGGACAGCCACTGGATCGTGCTTTCGCCGACGTCGAGATCCACCATCATTTGCGGCAGCGCGACGTTAAGCACCGTTTGGGCTAGCAGCGCCACGAAAGCGGCGATGAGCAAGGAGGCCATAATCGGCCCCTTGCGCAATTGATTAGAAACCATAGTTGTCATGGCTTAAGCTTCCTCCTTGGATAGTTTCAGAATACGCAACACTTCATGTTGGAGCCGGTTGAGCTCGCGATGATCATGCTCGGACATAGAGAGGAGCGGACGCATCATATTCATGCGCGTCGCATCCGTCTCCCGCCAGAGCTCCATGCCTCTATCCGTCAGCGTCAGCGTCATGGCCCTGCGGTCCGCTACCGTGCGCTCGCGCTCCACGATCCCCGCCTTGACCATCCGGTCGACGATTCCGCTCGTCGTGCTGTTGCCGAGATTCAGCTTCTCCGCAAGCTCGGATACACGAATCTCGGGGTATTCATGAAGCACGCGCAGCACCACGAGCTGGAGGGCGGTAAGCTTATGCTTGCTTGCCGCTCTGGTCAGGAGCTGGAAGAAAGCCTGATTGACTTCGCGATAGGTTTGGAAAATATCTACGACCCGTTGATCCTCCACTACAGCTTCCTCCGTAAATAGTTCGTATGCGAATTATTATGAACCCAAACTATATTTTATGTCAATACAGACATATGTGAAAATGTTGCCCATGCTGGAATCAACCTGTTGCCCGTGGTCGTTAGTATCCGCAGACCGCTTGTCGTTCATCCCGCTGGCTAGGGAAGAAGCCGGATTCCAATGGATGTAAATAAATGCTATGATGGGCAAAACGGGACGGTATTGGATAACCGGATAGACGCTGCTGCGCTTGCGCTTATCGGACTAGCTTCCTGCGGTTCCCGATTTCGTGAACGAAGGCCAAAATGACGATGAATCGGAAGGTGACCGGTCATGTGCAGAAATATTAAAACGTTGTTCAATTTCGACCCTCCCGCAACGGAGGACGAAATCCAAGCCGCTTCCCTGCAGTTCGTGCGCAAGCTGTCGGGCTTCACGCAGCCGTCCAAGGCGAACGAAGCGGCTTTCCAGCTGGCCGTTCAAGAGGTTACGGCAGCGGCGGAGAAGCTGTTGTCCACGCTCGTAACGAACAGCCCGCAGCGTGACCGCAAGATCGAGATCGAACGTGCCCGCATCCGGTCCGTCAAGCGGTTTGGTCCGCGGGAGAGCTGAACAAGCAGGGTGGCTGACCCATTGAAGTCGGAACCGATGGAAATCCGAATCTGAAGCGATATTCGCGTTTGGCTAGCGCTCAGAGCTCAAACAACGGTAAGCTTTGCTCCTCCATGGGGAGCAAGGCTTTTTGCCATGTCCATCGTGACGGGCGCTCGCGTACTCAGGCTTAAGTCGGAAGGAAGACCATGCGGAAGTCGAGTTTCATCGCTTCTTCATTGTGCTAGCATGAGAACAGATGAAGAAATTGCGGCGGATCGCGAAGGATGTGCGGAGGGATGCGGGTGCGGGGCACAATAAGCAAGCATAAGGGATTGACGGCGATTGCGGTGCTGACGGTAGGGTTGTGTCTCTTTCTGGGCGTGCAATACTTCTATTACGGAAGCGACAGCTCGGGACTCGTGCAGGAGAAGCTGAAAAGCATGAGACTCGACAAGCTGTGGTATGCCATGCTGTACGTCCATATCGTCGGTGCCATGATGGCGCTCGGTTTCGGCTGGCTGCAGTTCGTCGGGCGTTTCCGGAGAGGTAAGGCTGTCCTGCATCGATTGATCGGGGGACTCTATACGCTTGGCGTTACGGTCGGGGGGATAGGCGGGTTATACCTGTCTTTCTATGCGACGGGAGGATGGGCGTCAAGACTCGGCTTCCTTTCGCTCTCGCTGCTGTGGCTGTATACTTTGGTTCGTGGCGTTCGCGCGGTGCTGGTCAACGAACGGGACCTGCGTGCGCACCGGGCCTGGATGACCCGCAACTATGCGCTCTCCCTTGCCGCGGTGGCGCTGCGCGTCTATCTGCCCGTCGCCATCGTGATCGTCGGCGAAGCGCGCTTCGATGATGCGTACCGCGTAATCGCCTGGCTGTGCTGGCTGCCGAATTTGTTCATTGCGCAGCTGCTCCTTAACCGGGCTGACCGGAAGAGGCGCAAATCCGGCTCGTCTTCGAAGCATGTATTCTAGTATTCTAATAAGCGATTAAGCGAGGATTACCGACTCCAATGTTGAAAACAAAATTGCCCTATTACCTTCTGCTCGTCATTGCTGCCTTCTTCATGGTCCATGTCATGTACGCCAATTTGATTGCCGATCCCGAGGCTTCCAATTTCTTGGGCCATAAGAACAATCCGGCCCATCTCGTCAACCTGCCCGTCTGGCTCGGCGTCATGCGCGTGCATCTCGGATTCGCATGCCTCGCGATGCTGTCGGGAGCCGTTAATTTCTCCCCTTGGGTGCGGCGTCATTATCGGCGGTTTCACAGGCGCAACGGTTACGCATACCTTGTCTCCGTGCTCGTCGTATCCATCACTTCCGGGTATATGGCGCCGTATGCGACAGGCGGGAAGCCGGTCAGTATTGCATTTAATATGCTAAACGTTCTCTGGCCGGCGTTTACGGTGCTCGCCATCAACAGCATCCGGAAGAAACGGATCCTGCAGCATCAGCGCTGGATGGTGCGCAGCTACGCCTTCTGTTTCACGAATATGGCCGTGCATCTGCTTGCCTACGCGTTCCGTCATTGGGCCGGAATGTCGTACCAGGCGGGTTACACGGCGGCTATCTACGGTGCTATCGTACTGCTTCTGCTGCTGGCGGAGCTCGTCATTCGGATCTTCTTCCGAAAGCCTGCCGGCGTTAGCGTGCTCCCTTAGCGGTAGAAGCAAGGGAAGGTCCGGCGGAAGAAACGGCGCCTCCCTTGCGCGACATAAGGTTAGCTGCATGCCTCCTCACGGGTGCTTGATGCAGCTGCTCGGCGCAGGCGGCCATCCGCTAGGAGCGGCCAAGCTCCCTGCTGTATTCCTCCGGCGACCGGCCGATCATCGCCTTGAAGCACTTAATGAAATGCGCCTGGTCATAGAAGCCGAGGTCCTGCGACAGGGAGATCCAATCCGGGACGCCTTGCTTCTCGATTAATTCCGCCGCTTCCTGCATGCGAAAGCGCTGGATCGTCCATTTCGGGCTGACGCCGACGTAGCGGCTGAACAGGCGCTGCAGCGACCGCTTGTTCAGTCCGAATCGATCCGCCAGCTCCTCGACCTTCGTGACTTCCCGGTGATCGATGACGTGCTGCACGATATCGCCGGCGAGCGCCGCGCCTTCGTCCTGCTCGGGCATTCGCGAGCGCAAGAAGGCTTCCGCCAGACGTATTTTCCCCTCGTCCGTTCCCTCGTTGAACAGCTGCGTCTCCGTCTCCCGTGCATGCTCTCCGAAGATGGCTGCGAGCGCGATCGTTTTCCCGGTCAGCAGCACCGCGGGCTGCTTCCAGAACGGATAGAAGCCGCCTGGCCGGAATTTGATGCCGAGCACTTCGCCCTCGTCTTGCAAATGGCGGGTGTACGTGCGCTGCGGGATGCCGTATACCCCCGCGAACGGCCCCTTATGGTCGCGTTCGAACGAGATATTCAGGTTCGGATAGGATAAAATCACTTGCGAATAGGGGGCTTGTCCGGTCAAATCCCAGCGCACGGTCCAATAACGTTCGATATAAGGGGCAAGGTCGGGCGAGGGCTCGAAGCGTTGCAGCGTAAAGTGCTGCCTGGCCGCTTCTGCCTTCAGTATGCCCCGGTCGGATGGGGGAATCGCGTTTTCGTTCATGACGATGACTCCCTTCGGGGGATGGTTGTCGCGTTTTTACAATACATGCTGTCCAAATCCTTCTACACTTGAGACTATCAGTTCGCTTCAATTCGCACAATGACCTTTCAAATTCGAAACGGAGGCTGCAAAATGGACGATCTCAAGTACGACATTTATATCGGGGCCAATCCCGAAGACGTGTGGAAGGTACTCGTTACGCCGGAGGGAACGAAGGCGATTTTCTTCGGCAGCGTGCTGGAGTCTACGTTTGAAATCGGCTCGCCCTACGCCTACGTCGGACCGGGCAATGACGGCGAGCGCACCGTGCACGTCTATGGCGAGGTGCTGGAGTACGAGGCCAATCGACGAATGAGCTATACGGAACATCCGGGCCCGTCCTATCGCGACAATCACGCGGAGCTGGAGACGCGCGTTACGCTGACGATGGAAGTCGTCGGCGCCGTAACGAAGCTGACGCTCGTCAACGACCGCTGGCCGGACGGACATCCTTCCTACGAGAGCACGAAGCAAAGCTGGCCGATGATACTCAGCAACATTAAGACCTATGCCGAGACGGGGAAAACGCTCGATTTCGGTTATTAACACAGTGAACTTGTCAGGCAAGGCATGTAACCCGTGCTAACCATGTTAAGACAGCCAGCCATAAGGCAGCCATGAGGCCATGCAAAAACGCGTCCCCTTTCGTCGTACGAGGAAGGGGACGCTTCTTTGTTTTATCGTGTTAAATGTTTGCCGTTCGTACCGGTTCCAGCCGGCAGATGCGCGCCGAGAAAGCCGATCCCCACAGGGATACGGTAATCAGCACGGCGAAGACCACGGCCGACAAGAGCAGCGCGGGGATGGAAGCGGAGAACGGATAGATTACCGCCAGCGCCAGCAGCCCGACGAGGTAAGGCGCGGGGAAGACGTTGGCGACGATGCGCATGAACAGCATGTTGCCGAGCAGGAACAGCGCCGGTCCCGCGAGGATAACGGCAGCCGCCTTGGCATGCGCATGGCCGGTAGGGTGGGCGAGCAGCAATTCGTCGCCTACGGCCGTCACGATAATGCCCGCGACCAGCAGCAGATGCGTGTAAGTATAAGCCGACCGCGCAATTCTGCCGGGGTCCGAGGAATGGGCGATGAAATGATGGCCCGTCTTCGCGGTCATATCGAAGTAGATCCACCACATGGCCACCGTTCCGGCGAAAGCGGCGGCGAAGGCCCCCATGGTAACTTCGCTCCACGCCAGCTTGCTGAACGTGGCGCCGGTCACCAGAATGGACTCCCCGAGCGCGATAATGATGAACAAGCCGCAGCGCTCCGCCATATGCGAGCCCTCTACGTCCCAGACGGAAGTCGGCGTTCTCCCGAGACGCGGCGTCCAGAAGCCGAGCGAAGGGGAGAGAAACTCAATGACGAGCGCGACAACCCACAGTGCGAGCCTCGACGATTCATGCGCGAATCCTCCGGCAATCCAGAATACGCCCGAACATGACAACCAGCACAAAATACGAACGAAGTTGATGCGCAGTTCTTTCAGCTCGTCCCGGCCTTTGCGCAGCACCCAGACCGTAAAAGCCGTACGGCCGATTTGGAAGCCTGCATAGGCGAGTCCGAAGTAGAGCCCCGAAGCTTCGAACGCCTCCGGTATGGAGGCCGACATAATGAGTCCGAGCAGCATGAGGGCAATCAGCAGAACGCGGACCTGCCGCGCTTCGGGATTAAGCCAGTTAATGACCCATGCCGTGAAAATCCACACCCACCACACGGCCATCGTCAGAAGGCCGAGTCTAACGGCGCCGATGAACGTGAGATTTTCCAAGAACGAGTGCGACAGCTGCGTGACCGCGAATACGAAGATTAAATCGAAGAACAACTCGATGAAGGATACTTTCCCGGAGTCGATGTGTCCTCTCGAGCGAAACAGCATCGCATGCGAAGCCAACTTTTTCATATTTCTCTCCTTCTCGTTAATGATTCAACGGCTTGATGGGGCCGTGTTTTTCCCTGATTGTATCACGGGCAACTTTGGCTAGTCATGGTAAAATGCCGCTGCTATGGCGTTCGTGCGGATAGTGGAGTGTTTAAAGCCGTTTTGAAGGCGGGTAATAGAGCATAGAACGATCGAAGGAGGGATTGCAATGAGCTTCTCGAATATTCTTGTTGCGTACGACGGAGGAAGTCCGTCCATGAAGGCGTTGGACAAAGCAATTGAAATGGTACGGCAAAATCCGGAGGCTAAACTGACCGTATTGTTTGTATATAGCGTGGCCGCAGTCGCCGTCGCCGATTCGGTCGTGGCCTTGCCGGTATCGGTTCAGCAGGAGCAGTTCGATCAGGCGCGCGAATTGTTGTCGGCGGCGGAACTCAGAATCATATCGCTTCCGAACGCACGCACGGAGTTTATGGAAGGCAGCCCCGGAGAGAGTATCGTGAACTACGCCAACCAGCACCAATGCGATTTAATCGTCGTGGGCAGCCGGGGGCTCGGAGCGATTCGCGAATTCGTCATGGGAAGCGTCAGTCATTACGTGCTCCAACATACGCTGCTGCCGCTGCTCGTCGTGAAGTGAGTTGAGAGTTGAAGTCGGCTAGACGCCATTATGAATTTATAAACCTATATAACCATTAGAGAGACCCGTAAGCGGACATGCCAGGTTGGCATCGCTTGCGGGTCTTTGATTTGCGACTATGTCCGGAAGTATGTTTGCGAGCAAGATTTCGTTATGGAAAAAGGAGGGAGTATGTGGTATTGTAATTTTGTAATATAAATTACAATCTATTGTGCAGGCAGGAGAACGTGAATGCCCTCGAAGAGAAAGAAAAGCATGGTCCTATCGATCCGGCTGGACGAAGCCGCGTTGGAGGCTGTCGACCTGCTCGTGGAATCCGGGCTGGAGCCGAACCGTTCCCGGGCGGTGACGCATCTGCTGAACGTCGGGCTTGGAGCGTCGGAAGAGCTGCTGGTCAAAGCGAGATCGCTGGCCGACCAGGTGAAACAGCTGCGCAGCGAAATGGTGGAAGCCGTCAAGGGCGGCCAGCTGGACAAGGTGTCCGCGCTGCTCGGCCAGGACGCTTCGCTTGCGAATGCGCGCAACGACAACGGCGAGACCGCGGTGTTAATGGCCGCCTATTACCGATCGTCGGCAATTAAGGAAATGCTGCTCGACCACGGCGCGGAGCTCTCCATCTACGAGGCTGCGGCCGTCGGCGGCACGCAAAGGGTCGCGGAATGGCTGGAACAATCGCCCGAGCTGCTGGGCAGCTACAGCAGCGACGGTTATACGCTGCTCGGCCTCGCGGCGCATTTCGGCAGCGAAGAGACGGTGCAGTATCTACTCGGGCAAGGGGCGGACGTCAATGCAAGAAGCCGCGACGGCAATCTAAATAACATGGCAATTCATGCCGCAATCGCCGGCCATTACGATTCGGTCGTCAAGCTGCTGATCGCCCACGGCGCAGACGTTAATGCGGTATGCCAGGGAAAATGGCGGCAGGGCTTCACGGCACTGCATGTCGCGGCGTATTTTGGCCGCAACGCCATGATTCCGCTGCTGCTCGAAGCGGGCGCGGACCGCGCTGCGCTGACGGACGAAGGAAGAACGGCGGCCGAACTCGCCGCGATGCGGGAGCATCCAGAAACGGCAGCTTTATTGCAAGCCTAATCCATCGATAAGGGAGAAGACGCACATGGAGTCCAAACCAAGCATCGCACCTGATTTGGTTAAAGAGTTCGTCGGCAATGCACACGGAGACTTGAATCGCGTCGAGCAGCTGCTGGAGCAGGAGCCGGGATTGCTGAATGCGGCTTGGGACTGGGGCGGCGGCGATTGGGAAACTGCGCTCGGCGCAGCGGCCCATATGGGAAGAAGAGATATCGCCTTGTTCCTGCTGGAGCGCGGAGCGCGGATGGATCTATTCGCGGCGGCGATGCTCGGCAAGCTGGAGATCGTCAAAGCGATGATCGCGGATCAGCCAGAATTGAAAAACGCGCTCGGGCCGCATGGCATTCCGTTATTCGTGCATGCGCAGGCAGGCGGCGAGGAAGCGTCCGGTGTAGTTGCTTTGCTGCAGGGACAGTAGCAGCCCAGCCGTAGGGCATTCAAATAGGAGCTGCCTTGACCCGTCATAGAGACGGCCAAGACAGCTCCTATTTATGTTTGCACGATAAACCAACCTCGCCGCTGAAGACCTGGCGGCCCAAAATTGCCGGCAAGCGCAGCGCACCCAGGCAATTAACATAAAACCAACTTCGCCGCCAAGAACCTGGCGGCCCAAAATTGCCGGCAAGCAAAGCGCCCCCAGGCAATCCACCCCCGCACCGAAAGTAAAGCGTGTCCCGCCAGGGACGAAAGCGACCCCAGCACGAATGAACTCACCATGCGTCTCTTGGGCGCAACACGTTCTAATGGTCCCGCAAGGGACAGCAGGTAACTCACAACCGCCAAACGTATAGCGTGTCCCGCCAGGGACGAAAGCGAGCCAACCACGACGTACCCCGGGTGCGCTGCTCAGTAACGCCAACGTTCGTCCGATTCCGGGTGTCCAGAGGGCGGAGCCCTTGGGGTCCCCCTTGGAGAAGGGGGATTTAGGGGGATTGCCGGCGAACAAAGCCATGATCGACGGCTTGAAGAAACAAACGCAGGATGCGGGCCTGATCGCGGCGATTACGGCTCTGATGGGCGTGCAAAAGGAATTCCTGCAAGCGGGTCTGGACGAAATGAAAGCGAAATACGGCTCCATCGACGCTTTCATCGAGAAAGGCCTCGGCGTAACGAAAGAAGAGCGCGCAAACTTGAAAGCCATGTACTTGGAATAGGTCTTATCCATAATTAATCCGCAAGCAAGCCAAACAAACCGGGAGGTCCTCATCATGAGGACCTCCCGGTTTGTTTGGTGTTCTTGTTTACGGCTGACTTCACCCTTCTTCATTGCTCTCTACAGCCGCATCCGCATTTGCTTCAGGGGCGGAGACGCCTGCTCTCTGCAGCGCATCGTCCAGCACGCTGCGGTACAGCGGCACATCCGGCTGCTGCTGGGCCAGCTGCTCGTAATAGTACGCCACTTTGCTGAAATAGTACGGGTAAGCGTCAACGGCCGGCACCAGGCCGCTGTTCTCTTCCCAGCGATAAGCCTCAATGCGGTACGATTGCTCCGAATCCTGCAGCCAGAGGGCGAGCTCGCATTTGCCGTCGGGTCCGTTCGCGGCAGGCATATCCTCGATTTCCAGCCAATCGTACGAGATCCCGTCCGGTACGATGCGCGCTAAGCCCGCCCCCGTCCATTGCAGGATATCGAGCTCGACTTCGCCGTCTTCGTGCTGCCAGCCGATCAAGATGCTGTTCTGTCCGGCTCTCGCGACGGGAGCGGCCGCCAAGTCGGCCACGTAGACGCCTTTGCCGCTGGCATGCGCGTACATATGCCAGTTGGAACCGCTGTTCTTCAACACGATCAGATTTTGCTCGCCTTGATAGCGGTAAAGCGCGATCAGCTCCACGTTGTAGTCATAATCGATATCCGCGAACAAGACGGCAGGCATGCTCCCGTGCCGCGACAGAACTGCCAGCTCCGCGCCGTACGGGATAAAGTGCTGAACGACCGATACCGCGTAGTTGACATTGTTATTCATCCTGGTTCCCTCCGTTTCAGTGGCATTCAAGATAGCATATGCCGGGGGAAAGGGGTGCATGTCACCGGATAGAGCCACGCGGGTCTTAGAGCGGCCGCATGCGCGCCGAGACCGTGCGAAGCGGACTTCAGGCCGTTTTATTATCTTTTGTAATCCTCGACAATGACATCAAGCACGCGTTTGCCCCAATTGGACAATTCCGAGCCTTTATCGTTCCAATCGTAGGTGATCAGCGCCTTCCACAAAGCCCAGCCGCGCGCGCGATTGACCATATGCTCGCCGGCATTCATGCTGCCGAGGAAGCGGCGGCGGCTTGCGTCATCGAAGAAATTCCAAGCCATCACGAGATCGCTCGAGGGATCGCCTACGCCCATCGTGCCGAAGTCGATGACGCCGCATAGCTTCCCGTTCCGGACAAGCAAGTTGCCTGCCGCAACATCGCCATGCAGCCAAAGCGGAGCCGAATCGTAGGTCGAGGCGAGCGCAAGCTCCCAAATTTCAATCAGCAGGTTTTGGTCGTAAACCCGTGCCAGTTTCTCGATGACGGACTGCGTATCCCGGTGGTACACGGCAAGATTGCCCCCGCGGTGGAAGTTTTGAACGCCTGCGGGCACGCCGCCGCTTGCATCGATCGCCTGCAGCTCGTGCAGAAACGCCGCCAGATCCTCGGCAAATTCGTTCCTATCGCGCACATTGGCATGCGTGACCGTATCGCCTTCAATCCAGAGGTTGACCGACCAGGGGAGGGGGTAGTCTTCCGTCGGTTCGCCCTTAGCGATCGGAGCGGGTATCGGCAGCGAAAGCCGAGGCTGGAAGATTGGAAGCCAGACCGTCTCTTTCTCCACGGCCGAGGCGTAGCTCTCGTGACTCGGCAGACGGACGGTCATTTCGTCACCCAAACGATACGTGCGGTTATCATGGCCGCTTTTCTCGACGGGTTTCACAGCCAGATGGCTCCATTGCGGAAATTGCCGGTCGATTAACCCGCGTACCAGTTTCGTTGTAATCTCGATCATGGTCGTCACTTCCTTTCGCTCCTTATTATGCTAAAGACTTACTTCGACATGCAGGATGCCATTCCCTTATGAAGCAGGAAAAAGCTGCTGTAACCCACGAGAGTAAGGAGGCGGCTATCGCGCTTTCTGCCTTCGCTGCCGAGGTGGTATAATGAGCACATTCAGTTTGGACAAGGAGTTGCATTTCATGGCGTTGGAAATCGAACGGAAATTTCTGTTGTCTGGCGATCCGTACAGCTTGATTAAGGAAGGCGTGCTGACGGTGCTGTCGAAGCGAAGAATCGAGCAGACGTATCTTGCGCTGGACGAGAATCAGGAGGTGCGCGTGCGGCGGCTTGTGGACGCATCGACGGGCGACGCGCACTACACGCATACGTTCAAGGCAGGCAATGGACTGTCCCGGGAAGAGATCGAGTACGAGATTACGGCCGGCATCTATGAACAGCTGACGGCCGTCAGAGGACTCGTCCCGTTGACGAAGGACCGCATCACGGCGCAGTGGGGCGAGCGCGTGGTGGAGATCGACTGCTATGATCAGATTCAATTGACGGTGCTGGAAGTGGAGTTCGACTCCATCGAGGAGGCGCATGCGTTTACGGCTCCGGAATGGTTCGGCAGCGACATCAGCTCCGAGCGGCAGTACAGCAACAAGAAGGTGTGGCGGGATCTCCAGAGCCGCGGCCTGTAAGGGAAAGGACGGTCATACTCGGAATGACAAGGACAACGGCAACCGATTCGGTCCTCGCGGCCGCGGAGGAGTTTGCCCGCGAAGAGCTGGGCGGGGACGTCACCGGCCATGATTGGTGGCATATTCACCGCGTCGTTCGAATGGCGCGGCATTTGGCCGAGCGGGAAGGGGCGGACGCGTTTATCTGTTCCCTTGCGGCGCTGCTGCACGACGTGGCGGACGAGAAGCTGAACGATTCCAAGGAAAGCGGGCTGCGCAAGGTCCGGGATTGGCTGGACGCTCAGCCCATGGAAGAGCAGGATCGCGCGCATGTCATCGACATCATCGCGAATATGTCCTTCAACGGCGGAGCCAATCCGCCTATGCGGTCGCTGGAAGGGCAAGTCGTGCAGGATGCCGACCGGCTTGACGCGATCGGCGCGATCGCGATTGCCAGAGCGTTCCTCTATGCCGGCTGGAAAGGCGATCCGATCTACGATCCGGAACTGAAGCCTCGCGATGCGATGACCGCGGACGAGTACCGGAACGGGAAAAGCACGGCGATCAATCATTTTCACGAGAAGCTGCTCAAGCTGAAGGACCGCATCAACACGGCTTCGGCGAAGGCAATCGCCGAAGAACGGCATGCTTATATGGCCGGCTATGTGGATCGGTTCATGCAAGAGTGGAACGGGATGGGAAGCTAGGCGCGCAAGCGCAGAAAGGCCTGCCGGGCTGCGGAGTTTCTCCGCAAGCCGCCGGCAGGCCTTAATCATTTCGAGAGTGAAGTGCAGCCGATTCCTTAAAGCTCAAGCTCCAGCACGACCGGGCAGTGGTCGCTGCCCATCACTTCGCAGTGGATTTCCGCATCGATGATCGCGGGCGCGAGCCTCGCGGAAAGGAGGAAGTAGTCGATCCGCCACCCCACGTTCCGTTCCCGCACCTTCGCCATGTAGGACCACCAGGAGTACACGTCGCCGCGGTCGGGGTAGAGATGACGGAAGGAATCGACGAAGCCCGACTCCAGCAATGCGGTCATTTTGCCGCGTTCTTCCAGCGTGAATCCGGAGTTGCCCATGTTCGGCTTCGGATGCTTCAGATCGATCTCCTCGTGGGCCACGTTCAAGTCTCCGCAGACGATGACGGGCTTCTTCGCATCGAGCTCCAGCAGGTAGTTCCGGAAGCGGTCTTCCCATTCCAGGCGATAGCCCAGCCGCGCCAGGTCGCGCTTGGCATTCGGCGTGTAGACGTTGACGAGATAGAAGGATTCGAATTCCAGCGTCAGCGTCCGGCCCTCGGGCTCGTAATCTTCCTCGATGCCGTAGCGGACGGAGAGCGGCTCGACTTTCGTGAACACCGCCGTGCCGGAATAGCCTTTCTTCTCCGCGTAATTCCAATACGGCTTATAGGCATCCCCGTGGTCCAGCTGGATTTGTCCCTCCTGCAGCTTCGTTTCCTGCACGCAGAAAATATCCGCGTCCACGGATGCGAAATAATCCATAAACCCTTTGGTCACGCAGGCGCGCAGCCCGTTGACGTTCCAAGAAACCAGTTTCATTCCGTACAGCTCCTCTATGCCATGTTGGGTTTACTGTACCCGGGATTCGGGGGAGGTGTCAACTTGTCCGGCATCGGGCAGGAGCAAGGCCGCACGGGCTTTTCGGACGCATGGAAGCGCCCCGGCTGCTCACGGCCGATCGCAAATTGACTTCCTGGAACCGGCTCATCTATACTTGCTTTCATTAGACTCGCTAGGGCAGATAGGGGATTGAACGGCTTGTCATCCACACGCAAACAGAAGTACGAGAATTTAGTGCCGACCTCCATGGGCATGAGCCTGGGGTCGTTAGCCGGTATGCTTCGGGACCAGTTCAAGCGGGACTCGCGCCGCAGGCCTCCGGGGCCGATTCCGGTCGTTCCGCTGTCGCTTCCCGCGGAGCTGCCGTCAGACGGCGTGCGGGTGACCTGGTTCGGCCATTCCGCTTTCCTGCTGGAGTTCGAGGGTAGAAGGCTGCTGTTCGATCCGATGCTCTCGCCATCGCCTTCGCCGGTGCCGGGCTTCGGCAGCAAGCGGTACAGCGGCGGAAGCCTGCCGCTCGAGCCGGAGGATTTTCCGATGCTGGATGCCATCATTCTCTCCCATGACCATTACGATCATTTGGACAAAGCGTCGATCCGCAAGCTGCGGAACAAAGCCCATTACTTCATCGTCCCCCTTGGCGTCAAGAAGCGGCTCATCCAATGGGGCGTGGACCCCGGCAGGATTACGGAGCGCGGCTGGTGGGAGGAATTGCAAGTGGCCGGATTGACGCTGGCATGCACGCCGGCGAGGCATTTCTCGGGAAGAGGGCTGGGTGACCGGAACGGAACGCTGTGGTGCTCGTGGGTCATTCTCGGGGAGCGTCATCGGGTGTTCTTCAGCGGCGACAGCGGCTATGCGCCGCATTTCAAGGACATCGGGGACAAGTACGGTCCGTTCGATCTGACGATGATGGAGTGCGGGCAGTACGACGAGCGCTGGGCGGCCATCCATATGATGCCGGAACAGACGGTGCAGGCGCACCTGGACGTTCGCGGCGGACTGCTCATTCCGGTCCATTGGGCGGCGTTCACGCTCGGGTTCCACGCCTGGGACGATCCCGTCGAGCGCGCCGTGCTGGCCGCTCATGCCCATGGCGTGCGCATTGCCACGCCGCGGATCGGGGAGACGGTAGATGCCATGGCCGGCGACTATCCGCAGACGGCATGGTGGCGGGAGACGACGATACGATAATTGGGAGAAGCCGGACTCAGGCGGAGTCCGGCTTCTTTGTGCTGCCCGATTTAGATGACGCGTTCGATAACCCAGTAGAATCCGACCACCGCGATCACGGAGAACATAACGGCCAGATTCATCTTATTGAGGAAATGTAAATTTTTAGCAACTTTTACCTTGCTATGACGTCTGGATATTAAAGGAGTTTATTATAGGAGGGGGTTATGCAATGAAACGCCTAAAAGCATCTTTACTAATGGCAGTATTATGTTTGGCTTTAACAGCTTGTGGTCAAAAAGTAAAATCTTTTGATGATACCATTGACTCAATACGAACTAATGAATTGATTGTAAATTGCTCCGATGTAATAAATCAGGGGAAAAGTAAAGTGAATGATATTGGATATTTATGTTCTATCAATGTGAATGAGACAACCGAATATAAAGCAAAGAATGGGGATTCGATCCAGTTCGATGATTTTTTGAAAGGAGATAAAGTACGAATCGTTTTTTCAAAACCAACAAATATCGAAAAGGAGAAACATCTATCGGCAAAAGAGATTATATTATTAGAACATGCCTCAAAGGAATAAGCAAAGTCACCTAAAGAATGAATTAAGATTACATCCCTTTCATTGTAATGGATAATATTAGATATTATTATAAAATTTGTAATCTAATATATATTCTATGAGGTGAAAGTGATGTTCAAGAAATTTGCAGGGGTAGTGACCACGGTACTAATTAGCTCATCCGTCATACTGGGAAGCACCGCCACTGCTGACGAAAGCACACCTAACGCGGATCATGTACTTGAAAGCTCTTCAGAACAAGCTCTTTCTGTTAAAGAGCAAAATGAAGAAGCTAAATTCAGAAATGAGTTTGGCCTCAACACATCCATTAGTCTCGCAAGATCTAATATTCAGTTGGAAGATTCGAAATATGGCGTGCGTTTATCAAAAGAGGAAGAGACTCTCTTGGATCAGAGATTTGCTTTTCAAGACAGTATTATACCCAAAGTTAAGAGTTTCCTAACAAATAATGCACCGAAAGATTCAGTAATCTTTATCGATCAAGCACATGGCGGCATAATTAATGTAGGTTTAAAAAACCTAAACATCGACATGAAAGAAATTACAGATCTATTTAAGTCAGCGCCCTCTAATTTAAACGTATTTAAGATTAATGCTTCTGAAAAAGATTTGAATAATCTTCAAGATAAAATTTGGAGTGGAAAAGATGAATTGGCTTCGAATAATGGGATAGTGATTCAACATGTTGAAATTGACCCAATATTACAAAAGGTTGTCATTGGGGTAGTAAACCTCACTCCAGATCAAACGGATCAGTTGATTAAACTGTTCGGGGATCAAATCGTTGCCAAAGAAGCTTATCAACAAGTAGATGATGATCGTGCGTCCACATTCAATCCAATTGAAGGTGGTGTCAAGATACTATATCCGAAGAATGATGGAAAAAATTATAAATGCTCTGTTGGTTTTCCAGTCACTGCTGGTTCTAATAAGTTCATTGTTACAGCAGGGCATTGTGTGTCTGACAATATCTCGGCGTATTATCACCAAGGAAGCACCAATTTGGGGCAAATGGTAATTCACGTACAGGGTGGATCTGCCGATGTCTCGATGATTGGCGGTGGGCCATCTAGCGTGACTTATCAAGGTGGCAATATTTACGATCCTTCAAATTCATCTCTAAAATACACAATGACGCAAAATGCTAGTGAAGACGTAGTAGGAGAAGTAGTTTGTATGTCCGGTTCTGCTACTGATACAAACAGCGTCCAATGTGGAACAATTGTTAGCACAAATTATAATACATCTATTGACGGTTTTAATTTCTCACAATTGAGAAAAGCGACCTACTTTAGTGATGGTGGCGATAGTGGAGGAACAGTGTATAACGGTAGCAAGTTAAAGGGGATTAATAAAGGACATGTAACTGATGGCGGAACTAGATATGCCATTTACTCCCAATTGGAAAAAGTTATGAGCGCTCTTAATAATGCTTATGCTAGTACGGTCTCAATTACTTTTTAGAAAACTTACAGTAGAAGCCGGACTCAGGCGGAGTCCGGCTTCTTTGTGCTGCCCGATTTAGATGACGCGTTCGATAACCCAGTAGAATCCGACCACCGCGAACGCCGACGACAAGCTGATTCCGGCCGGCAAAAGGCGAAGTTGCAGCCATGAAGCAGCTTGGCATTATTTCCGGCCAAGGCAATAATGCTTTTGCTCCGGCCGCGAATACGACAAGAGCCGAGGCTGTCGTCGTATTGATCAACATGCTGGGACAGAAGTAAAGATTAGCGCGGAGTAGTAAAGTAGAATAGTAAAGTAGAATAGTAAAGTGGAAAAGTAGGTGAATAAGCGAATACCCAGGCTGCTTAGGCGGCCTGGGCATTCGCTTTTCGTGTGCTTGGGGGCATAGTTCGAAATGGTTGATCTACGGCTGCGACGATGCGTGGTTCTGTGCGTTGAACAGCCCTAATATCGCAGGAGATTGCGCGAGCTCGTCGGCGCCGAGCTGGACCTCCCGAGCATGGCCGGTACAACCGGCAATCATCGCAAGGAAGATAGCCGAGCCCGCGGCTGTTGCTTTATGTTTCATTTTACAAACTTCTCTGCGATCACTTGTTCACGTAACAGATAGAAATATCTGGAAAATGTTTTATTTGACGTTCGCTGAAAATGACCCTGATTGCAATAAAAATAGGCCTCCGCGATAATGCAGCAAGCTGCGATCGCGGAGACCTGGAGCAAACGAATGATATGCGCCGGAGGACTGGCTTCGCAGCTTCCTTCCCCCAATGGCGGACATGCGTGACTCCGATTAGGACGGGGTATCGGCCGGAAGCGGCGGGGCGGCGAATGTAAGGCGGTGTTCTTGGGCGCCGGCAGCGGCGAATTGGAGCAGCTTCCTGCCTTCATCCGCCAAGGCGGCGCGATCGGTATCCGCAAGCGGCGTAAACGGCGTAATGACGAGTTCGGCTGTTTCCTTCGTCTGTTCGATCTTCCACAGCCCGCTCACGAAGCCGCCCACGAGAATAGCGGACCGTATGATGCCGTTCTCGGTGAATACGAGCGGGCGGTAAGCCTCCGGCAGAATGCGCGAGCGGTCGGCATGCGACAGCAGGATATTATCGAACTCCGCGAGGAAGCGTACGGGAGCGGGCGTGTTCTCATCCGGCAGGGGCGCGTCCGGCACGTCGAACAGCTCGGCCCCATGCTCGTCGCGGAAGACGCGCAGACGCGGGCGGAGCTTATCGAGGATGCCGCGCAGTCCCGACAGTCCCGACCAAGCGCCCATGTCTTTCGCGGAGGCGGGGCCGAACGCCGCGAGATAGCGGAGCAGCAGGGAGCCGGCATCCGTCTCGGCTTCGGCGGCCAGGCCATGCAGCCAAGCCTCCGCCGACGTGTGCGCGGCTTGCGCGCTCGCGCCCCACATGCCGCGGGGCGTTACCTGCACGAGCGGCACGTACGTGCGCACGGCATTGGCGAGCGCAGGCCCGTCGCGGTCCGGCCAGCACCGCTCGCGCAGCAGGGAGCCGAGCTCCGCGAACGTGAGCGGCCGCCCTTCGACGAGGGCGCGGCCCTCCCTAGCCAGCTCGGCAGGATCAAGCCCCGCAAGCTTGCGCCCGAAATTTCCTTTCAGCGCTCGTTCGTGCACGGACTGCAGGACATTGCGCAGCCTAAGGCAGTCCCTGGCGGAAACAAGGTGAATGGTCGAGCGCATAAGCGCGATCCGGACTGTCTGCCGATCGGCCAACAGCTGCGACAGGTCGTCCGTATGGAAATGCGCCAGCCGCGACCACAGCCCGACATACGGGGCGGTCGGAGCCTGCGACTGCATGCCGACGAGATGCTCGATGGCATCGACCGGCGTCAGGGAAGACCGTTCAAGCAGGAGCTGCCGGGCCAGGAGCGCCCGATTGAGCGCTTTTCGACCGAGCAGAGGAACTTCTTCTCCCCGCGAAGAACGCGTAAGGCTTTTCCGGGAAGCGGCGGGCAAGCTGTCCATCTTATATCACTCCTCTTCGGAATAATAGGCATACGCCGTAGAAGGCGCTCTAGGTTCATCATCTGTTCATAAATTGGGGATATGCTAACAACATCGAAAGAACGGCCGCGAACATAGCGATGGAGAAGAGGGATTAGGTGAAATGACAGACAAACCGACCTATACGATGCATCATGCGATTTCCGCCGACGGCACGGCCATCGGCTACCGCCGGCTTGGCAATGGACCCGGACTGGTGCTTATTCACGGCGCTTTCGTGTCCGGCGAGGACTACGAGAAGCTGGCCGCGGAGCTGGCGGACGTCTTCACCGTGTATAACGTCGACCGCCGCGGGCGCTTGAACAGCGGTCCGCAGGGCGACCGGTACTGCATGGAACGGGAGTGCGAGGACGCCTTGGCGGTCCTGCGGGCGACGGGTTCAAAATGGCTGTTCGGCCATAGCTACGGGGGATTGATCGCGCTGGAGCTGGCACGCACCTGCCCGGATGCTTTGACCAAGGCAGCCGTCTATGAGCCGGGCGTCTCTACGAACGGCGAGTTTCCTACCGATTGGCTGCCCGCATATAAGAACGCGATGGCTCGGGGCAAGAGCTTGAGCGCCTTCGTTTATTTTCTGAAGGGCATCGGCGCGTCGCCGGAGATTTCGCGGATGCCGGGCTGGCTAATCAAGCTGATGCTGACGCCTTCCTTGATGTCTCGGAAAGGCATGAGGCTGCGCGACAAGCTGCCGAATTTGCTCCATGAAATGAACGAGATGCTGCGGCTTGATTCCACCGTCCACCGGTATGCGGCGATTACGGCGGAGACGCTCGTCCTGGCGGGCACGAAGAGTCCGGAGTTTCTCCTGCAGGGCGCCCGCGCGTCGGCGGCGGTCATTCCGGGAGCCAGCTTAATGATGATGGAAGGGATGGGTCATAATGCGCCCGACCTGTTCAACCAGCGGGAAATTTCCGAACGGCTGAAGGCGTTCTTCTTAAAGTGAATCGCCCATCGGCTGCCTATGATGCGACAAAGAACCTCGGAACTCCGCTGCGCGCGGCGGAGACCGGAGGTTCTTCTGGCTGCATTTCTTGCAACGAACGGGCATGTCCCGGTGATTACTTCACACGATAGCATAGCGGAACGGGAAAGCCTGTCTACCGCTGTCTTTGGCAGAATCAGCGAAACTGCTCGCGGAGGAAAAGAATCCGTTCCCTGTTCTGCGCTTCGCTCACCTCATGGCCGCTGAACGGGTAATCCTTGATCGTTTTGGCAGACGCGATCCGGTTGTAGACCGCATAGATCGTCTCCGGCATGCAGACGGGATCCTTCCAGCCGACGGACATCAGCACGGGCGCTTTCACCCGCGGAGCCAGATTCAGCATATCGTAATGGGCGAGCGTGCGAAGCACCGCTTCGAGCCGATCGGGATAGCGCTTGAGATGCTGGGCGAGCTCGGTCAGCGAGCTGCTGGAATTGAGCACGCCGAAATCCATGTGGCACAGGTTCGGAATATCCGCGACGATCGCCGTCACCTTGGGATTCAAAGCCGCGGCGATCAGCGCCAGCCCGCCGCCTTGGCTGCCGCCCACGGTCGCCAGCTTCGATGCGTCGACTTCGGGCTGCGCGGCAGCGGCGTCGACGGCGCGGACCGCGTCGATCGTCATGGCATGGTAGTACGAGCTTTCCGGTTCCAGCACGTTGCCGGACACCCAGCCCTTGACGGCGCCGCCGCGAAGCGGCAGATGATTGCCGGTTTCGCCGCCTTGGCCGCGGACGTCCACCGCCAGCACGGCGTAACCTTGGAGCAGCCAGCTTGCATGGCGCTCGGGGTAACCGCGGTCATCGGTATAGCCGGGGAAGAGGACGACGCATGGGAGCGGAGCATCCGCGCCATCCGGGCCGCGGCGGGCGGCGGGCACCATGAACCAGCCATGGATCGGCGTATCGTCGTAGCCTTGATAAGTCAGGCGGTCGACCGTCACGCCGGGAAAGGGCGATTCCGCCGATTCGCGCCTGACGTCGAGCGGCTTCTCGGCATAGCTTTGAAGGGCGGCGTCCCAGAAGGCGTCCAGCTCGGCCTGATCGATCGTCAGGGGAGCGTTGTAGTTTTCCAGCTCTCTTTTGCGGCGGGCAATGGCATGATTCATGAGAATGATTCCTCCTATAGGGATCTTGTCTGTTCCTGCGCCCCTGCGATTCGCAGGCTGCTGCGGGATTGGCGGGCGGCGCTCGCTGCCCATGCCATGACGATCAGCAGCGCGAACGCGGCTGCGGCAAACAGCCAGCGCGTGGCATCGGGACCGTATTCGTCGAGAAACCAGCCCGTGGCTTCGGGCACCAGCGCGCCGCCGATTCCGCCGCAGGCCATCAATAGGCTCGTTGTCCGCTCGGCTGCGCCCGGGACGGCACGGTTGGCGAAGACAATGGCGATAGCGAACATGCCGGACATCATCAGGCCGACGATGAACGTGAAGAGGAAAGCAGGCACGGTGCCGGTGAAGAAGGTCATAAGTACGAAGAGGACAGCCGCGGCCAGACAGGTGGACAGCAGATAAACGGCACCGCCGACGCGGTCTGCAAGCTGGCCGGCCACCAACCGCCCGATGACCATTGCGCCCCAGAACAAGCTAAGCACAAGGGTAGCGGAGGCCTCGGTCATACCGTTGCTCACCACGAGCAGGGAGGGCAGATAGTGTATGAAGCTCATCTCCAGCCCGACATAGACGATGAAGAATAAGCAGCAAGCGGCCATGATCATGCCGGCTTGCCGATGCCGCCCGGCCGCGGATGCGGCTTCAGGTGCGGGCGGCCTTGCTTCCGAGCCGGTGCTTGCCGTAAGCGCCGGATCTTGCCGGGCCTGGTCTTGCGGGCGTCCGTCCAGTATGGATGGCCACCAAACGAGCCAGAGCGCGAAGAGGAGCGCGGACAAGACGCCCACGATGCCGAACGACAGCTTCCACTGGCCGGCTTCGATGAGCGCCGCTCCGGCGAACGGGATGAGCAGCGCGCCGACGCCGAAGAACGTTTCCACGCGGCTCATGGCGGTGTTGGCTTTGGCGCCGGAGGAGCCTACCACGAAGGCGCCGACGACGGACTCCGTCATGCCGAGCCCGATTCCCGCGAACGGGGCGATGGTCAGCATAACGGGCCAAGGAGGGAGCATGGCGTAGAGGAGCTCCGCGACTGCCATGATGCCGATCGCCGTCAGGAGCACGAACTTCTTGCCGCGCTTGCCGATGAGCCAGGGGGCGCACAAAATGCCGGCCATGCCGCCGAGAAACTGGTGCATGACGAGCTGACCGCCGTCCCCGTAATGAATGCCGTACGCGTGAACCATCGGTTCCAAGACGGCGCCGATCGCGAGCTGGCCCAAGCCTACGACCAGATAAGCGATGCAGCCTAGAACAAGAAGCCTCGACATCGAATAAACCCCTAACATGATAGACTGCTTTCACCTTAACACAATCCGACCGGCGGCAGTAGGTGAAAATGCTTTCATCATGAAGGGGCTTTGGATGCGCTTGGGCGCGTTATGGCAGGAGCAGGTGTGCTGCGGGCGAAAGCCGGTGGAGCTGGCGGCGGCGTGCCCGGTGAGCCTATCGGCTCGACTGCAGAAGCCTGGTCTGCCTGCGGGCGAGAACGCCCACGGAGGCCGGCCGCTGGCTGGTGCGAACGCACCCATGGAGGCCAGCCGTTGGCGGGCGCGAGCGCATTCATGGAGGCCAGCCCGCGGAGGGCGAAAACGCACCCACGGAGGCCAGCCGCTGGCGGGCGCGAGCGCATTAATGGAGGCCAGCCACCGGAGGGCGAGAACGCACCCATGGAGGCCAGCCGTTGGCGGGCGCGCCTCGTCCGCGGTGCACGTTCACCCGGCCGACTACTGCGGCGCAGACCGCCTTGCCGCAGGAGCCGGGCCCGCCGCCGTTCGGCTACCGCAGGTCGCTCGGCCAAATCACGAGCGAGCGGTTGTCGAGCTCCGCTCCCAATGCCCGCAGGATGCCGGCGGCGGGCGATTCCGTGACGGGCGCGCCGTTCCAGCGGTCGATTTTGATTTTGCTCAGCTTCTGCTGGCGCAGCAGCGTGCGGAAGATTTCGCGTAAGGCTGCGGCGAGTTCGCCCTCGTCCTCGCCCTCGCCCTCGTCCGCAGCCGCTTGCCGCCCGCTTGCCGCCGATTCGCTGGATGGCGGCTCTTCGGTCCGCTCCGGCAGTGCCGTCAAATCAACGATATGCCGGCCGTTGTTTTCCAGCCAGAAGCGCCACTTGCCCTGCTGCAGCACGAGGAAGCTGCCGCTCTTGCGGGCGAAGCCCGAGCCCCGCGCGGCAGGCCAGTCGGCCGCCAGCCCGAACGGGTTTGCCGGGTCCGTCGCCGCGAGTACCGTAATGGCGGCGCCCTCTTGAACGGGCGGCGCGAGCCGCACCGCATCGAGTCCTTCGCGTCTTGCAAACTGCAGCGTGCCGACGCCTTCCACGAGCAGGCCCCGCGTCACGACGCCCCATTGCTCGAGCTGCTTCAGCACGGGAAGCAGCTCGTCCCAGCCGAAGGGCGACAGCTGCTGCACGAGCTCCTTGGACACGATGCCGCAGCTGTCCAGCAAATGCTGCGTCCAGTGCAGCGCCGATTCCGACAGGTCCGAGCTCACGGAGCGAAGCGCCTCGGCACCGAGCTCGCGCCCGCCCGGAACGCTAGGCTCGTCTGCCGAAGCGGCAAGGCCTGCAATCTCAGCCCGCCCGTTTCCGCGGGCGGCAGCGCCCGCCGGCCCGGAAAGCCCTGCCGGCGCGGAAGGCCCCGCAGCTCCGGCGCCCGGCGCCTTTGCCTGCTGGCCGCGGCCAGCCCCCGTCGTGCCGCTTGGCATGCCGGCGGCATCCGCGCCCGACATCGCATCCGCGTCCGCGAGCGATCCCGTCCAGTACCAGCGCCCGAGGCCGGAGCCCGTCCGGGCGAGCTGCTTGCCCTTGGTCGCGAGCTGCAGGCGCAGCGGCGCGAATTGGTCGTTGGAGACGGCGCCTTCCCAGACGAGGTCGAGCAGGTCGGCCAGCAAGTCCGACGGCACTTTGCCGTATTCGCGGCTCAGCTTGGTCAGGAAGCTCGCGCCGCCCGTCCGGAGCAGCCGCAGCAGCTCCGGATGCTTGGACGGCTCGTCCGATCGGGCGGCCTCCCGCAGAATCGGCGCGTAGAGCAGCTTGGCTTCGGAGAGGAAGAAAGCGATCCGGCCTTCTTTCTCGCCATCGCCCTTGCGCCCAAGCCAGATCACTTCGCCGGAGGCGCAGAGCAGATCCAGATCATCCTTCCGATAGCCCGTCACACGCGCGGGAAAAATCAGCGTCTCCCAGTGCGAGGCCGGCAGGAAGAACCCCTGCAGCCGCTCGATAATAAGCCGCAGCCCGTCGATGCCGCTCAGCTGCGTTCCCGACAAGACATGCTGGAGCCGCGACATATGCGTCATCCAGTCCACGGGATCGATCGCCTCCGCTTGTTTCCGCGCCTGCTCCAGCGTAAGCCGGATGAGCCGCCTTGCCACGCCGCGGCTCGTCCAGATCCGCTCCGCTTCATCGGCGAAAGGCGCATGCTCCGTGCGGTCCAGCGCCAGCAGCACGTCCGCGACGTTCGCGGCATCGGAATCGCCGAGCAGCGGATAGCGCTCCCGCAGCTCCTCCTCGGTGAAGGAGAGACGGTTGTCCGCGAACCGGCCGCCCACGAACGCGATCGACGCTTCGCTCTGCGGGAATGCCGCGTAGAGCTCGCTTTCCTCCGCGCAGATCCAGCGCATGCGATCGCCGCCGAAGTTCACCTCCAGGATGCGCCCCGCGAAACTCAGCGTTTCTATCCACGCTTCTACATTGCGGCCGGCGGCTGCCGTAAGCTCATCGCGGGACAAGTCGCCGCGCCGCTTGAGCAGCGCGAACAGCTCTTCGGCGCTTGCAGGAACCAGCTGTCCCGCGTCCAGCCGCGCTTCTTCTTCGCGGGCGATGGAGGGATCGACCGCCCGCCGCACCGCTTCTTCGCCGAACAGCTGTCCGGCGAGCGACTTGCTGACGCTGAGCAGCTGCAGCTGCGTCGCCTCGCTCAGCCCGTCGCCTTCGTACACCATCGAGCTCGCATATTCCGCGAGGAATTGCACGGCGAAAGGCGAAGGGGCGTTGACCTCTTTGACGGAAACCGATACGTCTCCCGCTTCAATGGCGCTCAGCAGCCGTTTGAGCCCGTTCGTATCGAGGTACGTATGCAGGCACTCCCGCATCGCCTCCTCCAAGTACGGAAAATGCTCCGCATACGGCATCGCCTGCTTCAGCAGCTCCTCGCTCCGCAGCCTTTTCTGCCACATCGGCGTGCGCGTGAAGCTGCGCGAGAGCAGGAGCGACGTTTCCGCGATCCGGCGAAACGAGACGGCGAGCAGGGGAGAACCGGTAATCGCCTCCGTCAGCAGCGGCTCCACGCTGGCGGCGGTAATTTGCCACAGCGTCTGCAGCCAGGATGCATCCCAATCCGGCACGACGAGCTCGATGCCGTTGTCCTTGGCGTTGCCGTACATCGAGTAGGGCAGCAGCCGCTGAAAATGCCGCTGGATGGCCAGCAGCCACGTACGGTTCACGCGCCGCCCGAGCGGATTATGGATAATAATCCGCGTTTGGTTCATCAGGTCGCGGTAATGTTCGATGATGATCCGCCGTTCGGTGGGCAGTCCGACCGCCCGATGCTGCGCCCGCGCAAGGTCGATCAGCTCGAGGGCCGAATAGTGGTCGAGCCCGTACTCGGCATCCAGCCAACGGATCGCGGCTTCTTCGCGCGCACGTTCTTCGCCGGAGTCGGCGTCCGATTCCGATTCCGAGGCAAGCTGCAGCCCCAGCCGATCGGACAGCTGTTCCTGAAAGGCGCCCAGCTGGACGCCGACCTCCACGCTCCGGCTGCTTGCCTCCGCCCTCCAGAAGGGAATCTCGCTGAAGCGGTTCGGGGCTTCCTGCACGTACACGCGGTCGTTCTCGATGCGGCTGATCATCCACGAGCTCGTCCCCAGCTGAAACACGTCTCCGGCCCGGCTTTCCGTGATGTACTCCTCATCGAGTTCGCCCAAATGGACGCGGCTGTCGGCATGGTGGATCGGATAGGCGGAGCTGGACGGAATCGTGCCCGCCCCTGTGACCGAAGCCATTGACGTATTGGCGCGCTTGCGCAGCGTATCGGTTTCCCGGTCCCACTCCAGGAGCGGGCGAGCGAACGGGTAGAAGCCGGACAGCACCTTCAGCGCGCCCTCCAGCCGTTCGCGGGGGAAGGCCCGGTAGCACTCGCTTTGCAAAATAAGACTGTACAGCGCGTCCACCTTCACGTCGGCGGCTGCGGTCATCGAGACCATATGCTGCGACAAGACGTCCAGCGGCTCGTGCGGCAGCACGATTGCTTCGATGTCGCGCCGCGTAATATTGCGGCACAGCACGGCTGCCTCCGGCAGCTCGCCGCGGTGGCGCGCCACGATATAGCCGCGGCTGACGTCGCCGACGGCATGCCCGGCGCGGCCGATGCGCTGTATGCCGGCGGCGGCGGCTTTGGGCGAGTCGACCTGAATGACGAGGTCGACGTGGCCGACGTCGATGCCGAGCTCGAGCGACGAAGTGGCGACGAGGCAGCGCAGCTCGCCGGTTTTCAGCATGTGCTCGACCTCGAGCCGCCGCTCGCGCGCCAGGCTGCCGTGGTGGGCGCGCGCCAGCTCATGGCCGGCATGCTCGTTCAGGCGCAGCACGAGCCGCTCGCACAGCCGGCGGCTGTTCACGAACAGCAGCACGGAGCGCGCGCCCTCCATCAGCGAGAAGATCCGCTCGACGACCGGCTGCCAGATGCCGTCCCGGCTTCGAACGGGGCGGCTCAGGTCAGGCATCGTCACGCGCACTTGAATGCGCTTGACCATCGTGCTTTCCACGATGACCACCGGCCGCGGCAAGCAGCCCGAAGGATGGGCGTCCTCGCCTGCGGCGAGCGATTCGGCAAGCCGCTGAGCTTCACGCTGAGCTTCAGCCTCCGCGTCCGCGCCTAAGCCCGTCTTGTTTCCAACGCTCGACTCGGCGCCAACATGCCGCCTATTCGTACCCAAGTCTATAGGCGCAGCCGCTTCACGCGCGTCTAAACCGTGCATCCCGCCGACGCCCGTCTCGGCGCCAGCATGCCGCTCATCCCTCTTGAAGCCTGCGCGCCCGGTTCGAGCCGCCGGCTCCCATCCGCCCAGAAACCGGGCGACCCGCGTCAGCGGCTTCTGCGTCGCCGATACGCCGATGCGCTGCACGGCATGCGGGGACAGCGCGGCCAGCCGCTCCAGCGAGAGCGACAAATGCGCGCCGCGCTTGTCGCCTGCAAGGCTGTGGATTTCGTCGACGATGACAGTCTCCACGATCCGCAGCATGTTACGGCCCTTGTCCGACGTTAGCAGCAGATAGAGCGACTCCGGGGTCGTCACGAGCACGTCGGGCGGCCGATTGGCCATGCGGGCCCGATCGCGCGACGGCGTGTCCCCGGTGCGAACGGCCGTGCGAATGCCCGGCCAAGCGCCGCCCGGCTCTTCGGCGGCATACGCTTCAATTTGTTCAAGAAAATCGACCAAATGATGCTGAATATCGTTATTAAGTGCTTTAAGCGGGGTAATATAGAGTACGCGTACGCCGTAAGTCCAGCTCTTGCCCTGAGCCGAGACGCGTTCCTTGGCCAGCGCGAGGCGGCTGAGGCAGGGCAGAAGCGCAGCGAGCGTCTTGCCCGAGCCGGTCGGAGCGGCGATGAGCGTATGGCGGCCGGCGGCAATGGACGCCCAGGCGTCGTGCTGGACGGGCGTCGGCTCTCCGAAGGTCCGGTCGAACCAGCCGGCAAGCGTCCTATGGAATCCTGCGAAGACGTCGGAAGATGAGTGCATTCGGACAGCAGCTCCTTTTGATCAAAGACCTATTTACTGCATCTATTTACCAGTCTATCACGCTACTATTCATCATGTCGCAATCTATTCCGTTTCAGACGTCGGACAAGCCGGAACGAAGCCAAATGGCAGTTCAATAAGCAAGCTTATGCGCATACATATAGTTCTACAATCAACATCAGCGTTGGCGCATAGACAGCGGGAGGTATCGGGCGGATGGCAAAATGGCGGGACAGCCTGGAGAGACGGTTCACGGAGTGGCGACTGCTGGAGGATGCGGTGGAAGATACGCTGGCGGGCAGGCGCGTGCTTCGCGTCGCGGGACCGAGAGCGCCGAGATTGAAGACGCCGGTGTCGGTGGCGGTCAGACAGGCCGAGCTGGGCGCGGTGGAGGAGAAGTTCAAAGCCGGTCTGGCCTGCTTCTGTCTGGGCGAACTGACGGGCGAGGAGCGGATGACGTTCCTGAACGCGTGGCATGCACGGCTCGAGTCCGGGGCGACGGTCGTGTTGGCGGACCGCAGGGGCGAAGGCTGCGAGACGCCGGCCCAGCTGCGCGATTTGTTTACGCCGCACGCCAAAGCATTGAACGTCCAAGTCGGCCCGACCTTCTGGTGGGTCCGTTACGAAAGGGCGTAAGGGACGATCGCGACGGACCCCGAGAACGCGAGGAACACGAAGAACAAACAAATAAAGCGAAGAACCAACAAATAAAGCCGCGGCTGCTTGTCCCGAAGGAGAAACAACGGCGGCTTTGCCTGCAATGCGAGAGGAGAGAGCCTAAACTCCGTCCGGCGAGCATTCGTTACAATAATCAATTGCGGATTAATCGGAGTCTCCGTCGCCTGGTTCGTCGGAAGGATCATCGGCATATTTCTCGAACGTCTGTTGGCTCATAACGCGGCGAGCGGTTACGTAACGCTTCGCGTAGTAGGACTCGTCCAGACCGCTGATTGTGACGCCTCTGCTGGAAGATGCATGGGCAAACTTGCCGTCGCCGACATAAATGCCGACATGCGAGATTCCGCTTCCTGTCGTATTGAAGAATACGAGATCCCCAGGGATCAAATCGCCTTTAGCGATTTTCTTGCCGAGCGCTGCCTGCGAACGGGATGCGTGCGGGATGTCGACGCCGAGTTTCTTGAACACGTACATCGTGAATCCGGAGCAGTCAAACCCTTTCGTAGTCGTGCCGGTGTAAACATAAGGCGTGCCGATCAGATCATGAATGACGCCATCCATTTTCGAGTCCGCGAAAACGCTGCCAGCTTGGAAAATGAAGAGCATTGCAAGTCCGATCACAAGTGCGGAAAGCTTCTTCAAAACGGGAAACTCCTTCCAGTGCCTACGAGGTTAGCTGTGGGGTTCGGTTGAAGGCTCCCTATGATCGCCTCTGGCAGACGCGTTCAAGCTCATGCGGCTGTCGGGATCAATTCACCCAGAATGGTTCCCCCGTTTCCCGATATGGGAATTCGGCAAAATTTTCATTTCTCTGGAAATCTAATTCGATCATTTTGTCGCTTCTCCTTCCGAGTTCACGTTTTGTTCACAAATTAAAATTATTAGAGTGCAACCTTTTTTTTCTCATTTTCGTATAATAGCGCCGTTTTTCGGTCGTAACGGCGTATTTGTCATGGTGTCGGATCTTCGCGGGGACGATGTGAAAACTTGTCTGCCGACGTCGTATCTTCAAACGCGAAAAAGCCCCTTCAGGGTCGAAGGGGCTTCTTGCGCATGGTAGTTTGGGCGCATATCCGGTCCTGGATTGTCGGTTCCGCCCGTCGCGCGGGCGGTAGCCCGGACCAGCGGCCCGGGCCGGCAGTCCGGATACGGCCGCTCATCTGGCTAAACCTTCCAGAAGCTGACGGGCTGTCCGGCCGAAGAGCGCGTTGGCTCAAGACTGCTGCTTGGACTGCCAGACATCGTACTGGGCGGCGGCTGTCCATACCTTCATGATCGTCCGCAGCAGCTGATAGCCCTGGTGCAGGAGCAGCGCGAGCAGTCCGGCCCACAGCAGCGAGACGGAGGCGACCGTCGCGCTCAGCAGAGCCCCGATGCCCCACATTAGGATCGAAACGCCGCAGAACGGGATGAAATTCGCGATGCCGCTCCATAGTGCGCGCATGGATCCGCTGCCGGTCACGGCGCCGAACTGCATCGAGAGGAAGAGCAGATGCATGAGCACCGCCCAGAGCAGCCAGGCGCCCGCCCACGGTCCGGCGGCTTGGGCGAATTCGATCAGCGAACCGCTCGACAGCAGCAGCCGGAGCGCCCGCGGCAGCAGCCAGACGGCGGGAGCCAGCGTAAGCGTCGTTTCCACCAGGTAGAGCAGGGCGATCGGCTTCCACGCTTTCCGGATGCCTTTCAGAAACGTCGTCCCTTTCTCGTCGGTCGTATGATGCAGCGAGTGGAACAAACCGGCGTTCAAGAGCGGCGTCACGAGCATCCTGGCGCCGAGCAGTCCGCAGAACAGCAGGGCGTAAGGCCGGATCAAATCGGTCTTCATCAGCTGGAACTGCGCTTCCGTCAAGAAGAGGGAGATGGCGCTGCTGCTGGCCGCATACGAGTCGGGAAACCTTTTGAGCAGCGGAACCGCGATATTCTCGATCGTCCGGTAGAGGAAGAAGCCCCATATGAGTTCGTACAGAAAGAGCAGAATGATGATATAGAAGTGTTTGGACATCAGCCGCCAGCCTTGTTTAATATGCGTCTTCATCTGTGAAGTCACCTCCTTCGTTCAAAATGGCACTACCAGGCGAGCGATGAGAAGAGCGTCTCGACCAGCTTCGAGAGGCCGACGCTCCAGCGCGTGCGGGTCTTCTCGTCCAGGTCGGCTTTCATGAAGTTGTTGATATGCTTGTTGTCGAGCACGTTGTCGTTCTGCGGATCGACGGCGGCCCAGAGCAGCTTGGAGCTGTGCACGATTTTAATTTGGACATGGGCGTCCTGGCCGTCCCATACCCGGGGCATGACCGTGCCGTCCGCAAAATGGAGCATGACCGTCACGGGTCCGATGCTGCCGCCGGTTTTCTTAATGAGCACGACGTTCTCGTACTCCTGTTGTCCGTCCTGCTTGACCGGCTTGACGCGGATGGAGTCGACGGAGTAATCCGACATGGCGTCGCCGTACACGAAATGACTGAAGTAATCGTTCCATTTCGTCTTCGTCACCGTCTCCACGACCTTCTGGAAGTCGGCGGTGGACGGGTGCTTGAACTTGTACTTCTGGAAGTAGGTCCGCATGATCTTGCGCATCGTCGCATCGCCGACCTGCCTCTCGATGCCGACCAGCACGAGCTTGGCGCGAATGTACACGTTCTCGGCGTAGTGATTGTTGCTCTGATAGGACCAGGACAGCTGCTTCAGCGGCGCGGGATCCGTCATGTAGCTCGACTCCACGGGCAGGTTCGGCGCTACGCCGTATTCGCTCTCCATGACTTTGTCTTCGGCGTAGGAGGTGAAGCCCTCGTCCAGCCACGCTTCTTCGAACTCGTTGGAGGCGACCATGCCGTACCAATATTGATGGCCGATCTCGTGTACGACGGTGCGCTCCAGGTCATAGCCGGGATTGCTGTTCTCCGCCGAGAATGCCGTGACGAGCGTCGGATACTCCATGCCGCCCGCGCCGTTGCCGCCTTTGGGCGGGACGACGACGGAAAGCGTCGTATACGGATATTCCCCGTACCACTGCGCGTACTTGGCTAGCGCGGACTTGGCCGCGTGCAGGTAGCGGTCCTTGAACTTGGCGTGCAGCGGATCGAGATACAGCTTGATGCGTACGCCCGGAACGCCCGTCGTGGAATACGGCTCTTCGTAATAGATGAAATCGGGCGAGGCCGACCAGCCGAAATCGATGACGTCGTCGGCGTAGAATTGATATGTCTTGCGGCCGTCCTTCACGACGGACGCTTTCGTCTGGAAGCCCGTCGCGGCTACCTTGTAGGAGGAAGGCACGTTGATTTTCACGCTGTAGATGCCGAAGTCGCTGTAGAACTCGGAGTTGCCGTGGTACTGATGCACGTTCCAGCCTTCCGTCGCCCGGCCTCTCGTGCCTGCCGTCTCGTAGACGGCCAGCTTCGGAAACCATTGGCCCGCCATGACGAAATTGCCGGAGTAGCCCATGCGGGCGAACACCTCGGGCAGCTTCACCTCGAACTTCATGCGCAGGGTTACGCTCTTGCCTGGGGCAACGGGAGTCGGCAGTTTAAGCTTGGCCAGCGTAAGGTCGCTCGGATTGCCGTCGTCGGGCTGAACGAAATGCAGGCGCGGCAGGAGGCTGTAGCCTTCCGTCGTTTCAAGCGACAGCAGGTTCATGTAGCCCGTACTGTCCGAGGTAGCCTTGTCCTCCCGCAGCTGACCCCCGGATTCCTTCATGAAGGTAGTGTCCTTGGAGCGGAACGCGTTCGGATAGAAGTGGAAATACAGCTCGGACACCTGCTGTTTGCCGGGGTTTGTCCATGTGACGGACTGCTCGCCCTGCAGCATATGCGCGTTCTCCTGCAGCGTGACGTCGATGTGGTACTCCGTGACGCGTTTGCTGAGCGCGACGGGCTTCGGCTGCATAACGTTGTCCGGCTCCTGCGCGACGGGCGGCGCTGCCGGTTTAGGGGCGGCGTCTTTCTTCGCGGGGGCGGAAGCGAACGTATATTGCGAAACCCAGGCATTCCCGAACCCTTGCCGCGCCGTGACGCCGATCAGGACGGCGGCGAGGACGAAGAGCAGAATACGTTTGGCGTGACGTGGATTCATTCAAAGATTCCCTCCCGTTGACAAGCTTCTAAAGCATGTATATGTTTGCTTTTCCGAGATTATTAGCTAAAATGGAATTAAAGTGTGGACAGGTAAGAAGAAGCGTCCGATGCCTGAATTACTGCGGCAAAGTCCGTTTCTTCCCTCGAAAATAGACGTTCAGATTGACCTCGGGCGAGAGCGTTCTTATCGCTCGGGGAAGCCGCGCCGGACGCGGGATTGAAAGCTTTGGATGAAGGATTGGGACGGGAGTTGAACGGTAAGATGAGCGAACAAGACAACGGTCAGCAGCCGCCGCCGGAGAAGAAAGAGAAGAAGTCGCTTTCTCTCAATGTGGTGAGCAATAAGGAACATCGGGGTTTCGGTGCGGGGACGATCGACTTAAGCGACGTCGCCTGCGTCATGATCGATAAAGGCGAAGCCTACATCGACGTGGGCGCGATGCACGCGAAGAGCAAGATCGAGAAGGGCATCAAGTTCAGCATGAACAAGGAGGACGTTCCGAACGGGCGTCCGTGCTGGATCGTATGGGTCGCGGTGGACCGTAACGAGGAAGGCGCATTCTATGCGGGAGCGACGGCATGTCCGATGCTCGTGGACACGGAAGCGCGCCGCGGATGGAAGATCCTCGCGCAGCACGTGAACAATCTCGATTACGCCATCAAGCGCCGCTTCATTCTGGATGAGCTGGGAGCGGAGGAGAAACAGGCCCTCAAGACGCTGCTCGTCTCGAACAATCCGGAATGGTGGGAACGCTCGCCGGATAAGTTGAAGGAAGCGTTGAACGTTTAAGTGCGTCGCCGAGAGTAATGAAGAAGAATGAAGAAGCGCGAATGGCTCTGGGCCAAGCGCTTGTAGAGGAGAAACCCGCGTTCATTCAAACGTTGGGTTTCTTTTTTTTGCGCAGCAGGCAGTGGAAGCTTTGCGGGGCTTTCGTGTACTGCGTGGCAGGCGGGGGCTAGATCGGCGCGGCGGAAACCTGTGAAGGAAGTACTGGACGCGACTGCCGCCGATCTGGAGGCGTACGATCATATTGTGTTCGGCGTGTATACGTGGGGGGACGGCGACCTGCCGGACGAGTTTCTGGATTTGTACGACGAGATGTGCGAGATGGACCTGTCGGGCAAACGGGCAGCGGTATTCGGCTGCGGGGACAGAGCTTACCGTTATTTTGCCGTGGCGGGCGACACCTTGCATGAATGTCTGGAAAGCCGGGGCGCCGTTGTTCTGGATCGAACGGTCAAAGCCGACGGCTGTCCGGGTTCCGCGGAGCTGGAGGCATGCAAGCAGCTAGGCGCTGCCTTTGCGGCTTTCATCCAACAAGGCGCCGCGGCCGAAATACCGGGATGAAGCTAAAGAAGCTGCTCCCGCTCTCTCCTCATCGGAGTCGGCGGAGCAGCTTCTTTGATTTCGATCTGCAAGAAAGTTAATTCTTCGTCTTACAACTTAATCGCTGCGGCCAGCACGGCGGTTCCCCTCGGCAATTGGCCGAACGCGTCCGGCTCTAGGGTGATGGCGATTTGATTGTAGCCCGAAAGGTTCCGATCCAGCGTGAGATACAGCCCGCCCGTGCCATCACGGGAAACGAACGTCCCTGCGTTCACGACGCCGCTGCCGTCTTTCATAAGCCAGACTTGGAACGCTTCGTTGCCTTTGAGCTGAGGAAGCTTCTCCGCCTGCACGAGCAGATGCGTGCCGTTGGTGTCTATCACGATCGTCGCCAGTCCGCTCGCCACGATATCTTGAGCTGCGGCGCTCAAGCTGACCGCTTCGTTCGGACGCAGGCCTTGCGGCGGCTCCGTCGTCGCCGTCAGTTCGCGGCGAAGGTCGGACACTTGATCCTTCAGGGTAAACACGTACGCGCCGAGCAGAACAACGGCTGCGGCTAAAGCAACGTTCATCCACGTACGCCATCCCCGTTGCGCTGGCTGCCGCCTAGAGGAGGGGAAAGGAAGGGACGGTATCGGCGCTGCCGTCTGCTGGACGCTCGCTTGCATTTGCGGCGAAGGAGAAGGTGATTGCGCAATGCCGGACGACTCCGAATCAGTCTTGGCGAGCGGCACGCCCGATGATGCCGCCGGCGATATAGCGAAGGAAACGCCGGATGACTCGCCGCCTGGCGTGGCAGTTGCCTTCGGAGCGGAATCGCTGCCCAGGATATTTCCCAGTATCCGGTCTTGCATGCCCGCAGGCACGTGAACCGGTTCTGCCGATAACGGGAGCAGATCAATAATGGTTTGAAGCTCCTTTACTTGCAAGGCGCAAGCTTCGCAGCCTGCGAGATGTGCTTCGAATGCCGCGCGTTCTTCCTCGTTCAGTCCGCCGAGCGCATATAGTTCCGCATTTTCGCACTTGTTTTCATTAAGGACCATAGCTCAGCCCCTCCTTCCCGATATCCTCAAGCTGCGTTCGCAGCGCCTTCATGGCCAATCTTACCCTGCTCTTGACCGTTCCGAGCGGAATGTCGCATTTCGCGGACACTTCCTGCTGCGTATATCCGTTGAAATAAATCAGTTCCATGACTTCCTGCTGTTCGCCGCTCAGCTGCTTGATCGCGCTTCTGACCTGTTCTCCGACGATGTTCGCGGCCGCAAGACTCTCCGTGTCCGACTCCGGATCCGGCTTCCGGTTCAACTTCTCCGCTTCCGTTACCTGCTGCGAGGTTCGCGTCTGTCTTCGCCGAAGCGCATCGATCGCGATGTTTCTCGTGACCGTAAACATCCAGCTGGCAAGCTGCCCTTGAGCGGGATCGTATCGTTCGGCGGCGTGCCAAATGCGCATGAACAGCTCTTGCACGATTTCTTCGGCCAACATGGCGTCTTTGACGATCCGATAGGAGAAAGTATAAATCGACCGCTCGTATCGTTCATAAATAAGCTTCAGCGCTTCGGGATCTCTGTTCAAGATACCCGTCAGCAGCTCCAAATCCGTTTGATTATCCGACATAGGCGGGTCGTCCCCTTTCATGCACCTCCTTATTATACAAAAATTCCCGATCCGGCATAGGAATAAGCCGAATCGGGAGAGATGGCGCGTACGGATGCAGCGTGCGCGGATAGATTCTACATGGACTTCGTCAACGAAATGGACCAGTCCGCAGCGTTCCAGTTCAAATCCCAGCCGAGCAGCTCGGCGATGAAGCGGAGCGGTACCTGCGTGCGTCCTTCTTTAATGAACGACTTCGCACCGGCATGAACGTTCTTGCCATTCACTTGCGCGATTTCATTGCCGATCCAGAAGACGATGCGATCGGAGCCCGCCGTGACGGTGACTTCGCCCTTAGCGGGCGTCCAAGCGATATTCGCTCCGAGCGCCGTGGTCAGCGTTCTGAGCGATACATAAGTCGTTCCTTTCATCGTGCTCGGAGCGACGTCCATCGCAGCGGGCTGTCCGTCGACTTTGGCGGTTCGGTTGTTGATTTGAAGCCAAATGCTCTTCACGGACGGCGTTGCGGGCTTCGTTGGCATCGTTTGGAACATCGCGGGCTTCTGCGCAACGATCGCGCCGCCGAGTGCTTTGCCTACGCCGAACATAAAGCTGTAGCCCTTATCGTAGCTCGCATACAAGCCGGAAGCGTCTTTTGCGTTGTACAGATCGAAGGCTTCCAGAACGAGTAGTTCGTGCTCCGCCACCGCGGCCGTTGCGGCAGATGCCGGCAGGTAGCCTTCCGTTGCGGCGCCGAGGAAGGTGCCGAAGTCGACGGCAAACTTGCCCAGCTTCGCTCTGGCTGCGGCGATTGGAGCGGCATCGCCTTTCAACGTCGCCTGGACGATTTCATCCTGCGCGTTGATATGGTCGCCGAGCCAGACTTGCTTGAACGCCTCTCCGCCCGCCTTGCCGTAAATGGAAGCGACGGCAGCGGTGAAGCCGTCCGTGTTACCGCCCTCGGCCATTAGAATCGCAGGATAGGCAGGGGATTTATCGAAACCCTTCTGCATGCTTAGAACAGCCAGCGCATAGTGCTCGGCAGCCAAGTAATCGAGCGCGGAGCGCAGATCGCCCGCAGGGGTATCGGGACGCGTGTTCATGAACTTGCCAGGCATCTGAGCGACGATCGCGCCGGACAGCGCATCGCTGATGTCGAACATGAAGCTCAGCCCTTCTCTGTACTTCATCATCGCGTCCTTGTAATCTCCGGCTGCGTAGTCGTCGAATACTTCTTTGACCTGCTGTTCATGCGTGCGGAGTACGTCTTGCGCTGCCGCGGCAGGCAGTTTTCCTCCCGTCGCCGTGCCGAGGAAGTTTCCTAGATCGATCGCGAACTTCTCGATTTCGGCGGCAACCGCGGCTTTGTCAGCGGTACTGTTCATCTCGACGGCCGTGACGTAATCCTTCGTGTAGCTGAGGTGACTGCTGAAAATGGCGTCGAATGCCTTTGCGCCGTCCTCCCCGTAGAGGGATGCAATCGCCGGAACCATGTCTTTCGCGTTCTTCTCCAGCGCGCTTTGCGCAGCCGCGGCATCGAAGGAATGGTCGTACTTCTTGATCATGGCATCGACGGCGAGCGCGAAATGTTCGGACAATAAGTAATCGAAGGTAGCTCTCAGTTCGACGGCTGGCGTATCTGCGGTCGGCACAGCCGGCGCTGCCGCGTTTGCGGCCGAGGCTTCTGCAATCGTCGGGACGAGCAGAGAAAGACTTAGGACGGGGGCCAGCCATTTACGGGAATACATTTTCATGGTTTGCACGCTCCTCGAATTAGGCTAATTTACTTGCTCATCTAGGCTAACGAAACGAGCAGGCATTCGGATCACTCCTATCGTAAAAAAAATTGGGGGTCTGCATCTTCTTACAACGGAGCGATACGGCGAACAGGACAAAAAGCCTCTTTCAGAGCCATATAAGGAATGGCTTCGAAGAGGCTTTAACCGGCAGGCAGCAAATAAACGGCGCTCCGGCCTTATTAATAGATCCGCCGCGCACCGGCATATCGGGGGCCCCAATAGGAGTTGTCCAGCTGTTGGACGTAGATTCCCTTCGAGCTCGTAGCGGAGATGAACGCTCCATTGCCGGCGTAGATGCCGACATGATCGACGTCGGTTCCGCCGGCGATGCGGAAGAAGACCAAGTCGCCGGGTCTCAGCATGGATTTATACACGGTGTAGCCTTGCTTGAATAAGTTGACCGTGGTCGTGCGCGTCTGCGGAACGCCGAATTTACTGTACATATAATAGATGAAGCCGGAGCAGTCGAACCCGGGGCTCGGCGTCGCGCCGCCCCATATGTAAGGGATGCCGATGTACGAATAGGTATCTTGGACGAGCGACTGTTTCAAGACGGCGCGTCGAACCGCTTCCGCCGTGATGGCATCGGCCTGTCCGGTAACGGGAAGCGCGTAGCTGGACTGGAATTCCGAGACGGCCGCCTGGGTGTACGAGCCGTAATAGCCGGTCGCCGACGGATAATCGAAGAACCCCAGCGACAGCAGGTTCGATTGCAATTGCGTAACGGCGCCGCCGGTAACGCCAACGGATAGGACGGCGGACGCCGCTTGCGCTTGGCCGGCTCCGGGCAGCAGAACGGCGCCGGCCGGACCGGAAAGGATCAGGGCGGCAAGAAGGAACGTAACGGATTTCTTCATGGTGTCGGACTCCTTTTCAGGCAACATATTCTAATCGGCTGTCCATTCAGTATAACAACCCTCAAGGCCGGCGGGAGCAAGCAAGTGTTGGTAATAGCAAGGCGCGATGCGCGGTGATGGGGATCTGCTTTGAGATATCCGTGTCTTGTTTTATGATAAAAGCAAACAGTAAGCCGAAGGAGTGATAGAATGGCGCGTGTCTTATTTATTAATGGCGGATCCGAGGGACATATCAATCCAACAATCGGCGTGGTACAGGAGCTGATTTCGCGCGGGGAAGAGGTCGTGTACGTTTGTACGGAAGCTTTCCGGGAGCGAATGGAGAAGACGGGAGCATCCGTGCGTACATTCGACGGGCTTTCCTTCATTAAAGCCTTCATCTCCGGCGGCAGGAACTATGTGCTCGAGAGAGTCAACGGTCTCTTGCTAACGGCCGATATCGTCATTCCAAGCGTTCTTGAACAGATCAAAGGCGAACGTTTCGATTACATCATCCACGATTCCATGTTTGGCTGCGGACGGCTGCTGGCGCAAATGCTCAAGCTTCCCGCGATTAGCTCTTGTACTTCTTTCGCGCAGTCGGAAGCGTCCTTCGATCGCATGCTGGAACAATTCACGGCCAATGTCCCGGCGGATATCGCGAAGCCGATCGCCGATCGCTATCAAAGTCTGACAGCTCTAATGAAGGAACAGTATGACGTGGAGATCGGTTCGCCCTACGAGGTGTTTTGCAATCCGGCGCCGCTTACCCTCGTGTATACGACAAAGGCGTTTCAGCCCGATGGAGAAGCTTTCGACCACGCGTACGCGTTCGTAGGCCCGTCCATCGCTTCGCGTTTCACGCAGGAATCCTTCGATATGGCTGCTATTCAGGGGAAGAATCCGATTTACATTTCACTGGGCACCGTCTTTAATCAGTCTCTCGACTTCTATAAGCGTTGTTTCGAAGCGTTCGGGAATACGGCGCATACGGTTGTCCTCTCTATCGGCGAACGCACCCGGATCGCTGACTTGGGAGAAATTCCGGCTAACTTCATCGTCAGAAACTACGTCCCCCAAACGGAGGTCCTGCAATATGCGAAACTCTTTATTACGCATGGCGGAATGAACAGCACCCACGAAGGGCTCTATTACGGGGTCCCGCTCGTCGTCGTCCCGCAAAGCGCGGATCAGCCCATTATTGCCGGGCAAGTCGAGAATGTCGGAGCAGGCGTTCAGCTGCAGATGTCGGACTTGACTGCAGACCAATTAAGCGAGGCCGCGGATCGCGTATTAAGCCGCGCGTCGTTCAAGGATGCCGCTGCGATTATGGGGGAAACTTTCCGGCACTCAGGCGGGTACCGTCAAGCGACGGATGAGATTTTCAACTATAAACGTCAGCAACGCATCCCTACATAAAAATGGACGATCCTTAGGCCGAGCAGGACCAGAAACTCAGAATCCTTCATTTGTCGGCAAGAGCCGCCTTGCTATACTACGTGCAGAGGTTCAGAACCGCTTACGGATGGGAGATGGCAGGGATGACATTATCGCTTGCGGCTTATAAGGAAAAGGTGCTCGGCTGCTGGGTCGGCAAGAACATCGGAGGCACGCTGGGCGCGCCGTTCGAATGCAAACGCGCGGTGTACGATTTCGACTTCTACACGCAGGACTTGAACGGGGAACCGCTGCCGAACGATGATCTCGATCTGCAGCTCGTCTGGCTGAACGCGGTGGAGAAGTACGGCCGCCGGACGGATGCGAAAATACTCGGCGAATACTGGTTGTCCTACATTGTCCCGAACTGGGGCGAATACGGGGCAGGGAAGAACAACTTGCGTCAAGGGATCGTGCCTCCGCTATCCGGCTATGTGAACAACGTGTTCCGGGACAGCAACGGCGCCTTCATCCGTTCGGAACTATGGGCGTGCCTGGCTCCAGGGCATCCCGAAATAGCGGTGCAGTATGCGTACGAGGATGCGATCGTGGATCACAGCCATGAGGGAGTCTACGCGGAAGTGTTCTTCGCGGCGATCGAAAGCGCGGCGTTCGTGGAGAATGACCGGGATACGCTCATCGACATCGGACTGTCCTACATTCCGGCGGATTGCGGCGTGGCCCGCGGCGCGGCCTCGGCTCGCGATGCCCATTCGCGCGGCTTAAGCTGGCAGGAAGCGCGCATTCAAGTGCTGAACGACGTACCGGGCAGCTTCGGCATTATCGGCATGGAGCCGGATGACTTGCCGAAGGATGTCGCCGTCGGCCCGATGGGCTACGACGCGCCGGGCAATGTCGGCATTACGCTCATCGGCTGGCTGTATGGGGAGGGAGACTTCGGCAGCAGTATCTGCATCGCCAATAACTGCGGCGAAGACACGGATTGCACGGCTGCGACGCTGGGTTCCATCCTCGGCATCATCGGCGGGGAAGCGGGCATTCCGGAGAAATGGAAAGCGCCGATCGGCGATTCCATCAAGACGCTCTGCGTTAATTTGGGCGATCAGGGGCTGCGCATACCGAAGACTGTGGGCGAGCTGACGGAGCGGATTATCCGCTTGGCGCCGTCGTTCCTCGGGAGCGATATCGTCGATGTGATTACGGCCGAACGCGGGTATGACGTCGCGGTCAACGAAGGCGGCGCGCTCTACAGCCGGAAGCAGCGGATCAATACGTGGACGTATCGCGGATTTGAGGAGAAGTTAAGCCAAAGCCCGTTTCAAGTGTCGTACGACTTCGTCATTTTCTCGGCGATCGCCGATTACGCGGAAGCGCCGTTCGTGCAGGAGGGCGCGGAGAAGACAGTGAAGATCATCATCGACAACAACCTGTTCATGCAGCAATGGCTGACGTTCAAGTGGCATCTGCCGGCAGGCTGGAGCGTCTCCCCGGGCCCCGTGGTCGGCGCCGGACTCGAGCAGTATCATTGCAACCTCGGACGGACGGAGCTGACGTTCAGGCTGTTATCGCAAGACTTGCAGCAGGCGCGTTACGACGTGCTGCTCGAAATCAGCTCGCAAGGCCGTCCGACCAAAGGCATTATTCCGTTCGTCTTCATTAACGGCCAGCCAATCGCTTAATCGCGCGGGGCGCCGCTGCGCATAGCAAGATTCCGAAACTGCTGGGGGCTGATCGCCTCCAGCTTTTTGAATATGCGGGAGAAATAGTAGGGATCCTGATAACCGACCTGCTCCGCGACTTCCTTGATCATGGCGCCGGTGGCGGCGAGCAGATGCTTGGCCCGTTGAATTTGCAGCTGATGAATGTAGGAAACGATCGTCGTGCCGGAATATTTCTTGAAGATCTGGCACAAATATTCATAGTTATGATGCAGGCTCTGTTCGAGCGCCTCGCTGGAGGGATTCTTCATATAATCCTCGTCCAGCTTATTCACGATCCGCCGATAGAGCAGGAAGGTCGAGGGCATGTCGTGCTGAAGCTGCTCGCGCTCCAGCAGTCCGTGCGCTAGCAGCTCCAACATCTGTGCGAGCAGCAGCGAGCAGCGATAGCGATAATAGCCGCGCGGCTCCGCCAGCTGCGCGCCCATGAGTTCGAACAGCCGCAGCAGCTCGTAGCGGTTGCGCGGTTTGAAGCGGCGGGGGAGCAGCAGGGCATCGGCCGCGCAACCGTCGTCCTTGGCCGTTCGTAAGTCTTGGGCGGCCAGCCGGGGGCGGTTCGGCATGGCGGCCGCGGCTTCGTCCGGCGTGCCTCCCGGCAGGCGAAGCGGGGGATCGGCCGAGAACTGCACCCAATAGAAGCCGGCGCTCGCCGAAATCGGCCGATAGCCGGAATGCTGCTCCCAGGGCATAAGCAGGTAGCACTCCCCGCTCTGCAGCTCCATTCGCCGCCCGCCTGCCTGCAAGTAGACGGGACCTTCCGTCACCATCAGCAGCTCGAAGTTCGGATTCGCTTTCGGCTCGGCTATATGCTCGTTGCCCTGAAGCTCGGAGCTCCATTTCACGTCTAATTTCGTGAGGCGGGACATCTGAAGCACTTCGTCCATCGTATCCATCGGATCGGGGCCACCTTTATTCCGGAGCAATGGCATGGGGGCCGGCCATCATGCTCCTCTGTTCTGTTGCAGTCATTATAGCATGGCGCCCTGTCCGCCAGCGTAAATTAACAGCAGTACCATCTGTTCGGAAACGGGGGTTCTATGGTATATTCATTCAACAAGAACATTTGTTCTAAAATCAGGAGGATATGGAATGAACCGGCAATCGAAAGGCCGCTCGGAATACGCCGACCTGCTTCGGCGCTACTTGCTGCCTCAGAAGAACACGTTATGGATTCTTGCAGCGCTGCTCGTCTTGACGATCGGCCTGCAGCTTGTCAATCCGCAAATCATCCGATACTTTATTGATTCGGCGCAGTCCGGAAGCTCTTTACGGCCGCTGCTGATCGCCGCGTCGCTATTCATCGGCTTCTCCGTGCTGCAGGGCGGGGTAACCGTACTGGCTACGTATTTCAGCGAGAACCTCGGCTGGAAAACGACGAATGCGCTGCGAAGCGACTTGGCGGCACATTGCTTGTCGCTCGATATGCCGTTTCACAAATCGCAGACATCGGGCGCCATTATCGAGCGCGTCGACGGCGACGTGAATGCGCTGGCGAATTTCTTCTCCAGCATGATCATTCATTTGCTCGGCAATCTGCTGCTCATGCTCGGCATTATCGTCCTGCTGTTCCGGGAGAGCTGGCTCATCGGCGCGGGCATGACGGTGTTCGTCATCGCAGCCGTGTTCGTCATCCAGAAGATCCGCAAGTTCAACGGGCCGTTCTGGAAGGATTGGCGCCAGGCGAGCGCGGAACTGTACGGGTTCATCGGGGAGCAGATGGAAGGCACGGAGGATATTCGGGCCAACGGCGCGTCGGGCTTCGTCATGGGACGATTCCATCGGATGCTGCCGAACATGCTCCGAGTGCGGCTGCGCGCGTTTCTGGGCTTCGCCTCCATGTGGAATACGACGATTATCGTCTTTACGCTCGGCAACGCAATGGCATTCGCCATCAGCGCTTACTTATGGAAGACGGATGCGATTTCGCTCGGCACCGTGTATTTGATCTTCTTCTACACGGAGCTGCTTGCCAAGCCGATTGAGAAAATCCGCACACAAATGGAGGATCTGCAGAAAGCCGACGCCAGCATTTCGCGTATTCGGACGCTGTTCGAGACGCGTTCCTCGATCGAGGACGGTCCCGGCGCGCCGCTGCCGGAAGGGCCGCTTGCGGTCGCGTTCGACGGCGTGACGTTCTCGTACGAAGACAATGCCGAGGAACCGACGCTGAGCGGGCTGCAGCTGGAGCTTGCGCCAGGCGAGGTGCTGGGACTGCTGGGGCGGACGGGCAGCGGCAAGTCGACGATCGCGCGGCTGCTGCTTCGCTTCTATGACCCGCAGCAAGGCGCCGTTCTGCTCGGCGGCACCGACATTCGCGATTGCAAGCTGAGCGGGCTGCGCAAGCGGGTCGCCATGGTTACGCAGAATATCGAGATCATGGAAGGGACGATTCGCGATAATCTGACCTTCTACGACGATGCGATACCCGATGCGCGGATTGTCGAAGTCTTGGAGCAGCTCGGACTTGGCGGCTGGTACGGATCCTTGCCGGATGGCCTGGATACGATGCTTGCATCGGGAGGCGGCAGCCTGTCTGCCGGAGAGGCTCAGCTGCTCGCCTTCGCCCGCGTATTCTTGACGGATCCGGGTCTCATCATTATGGACGAAGCTTCTTCCCGTCTGGACCCGTTGACCGAACAGCGGATCGAAGAAGCGATCGGCAAGCTGCTCGCGAACCGGTCGTGCATCATTATCGCGCATCGTCTGGCGACCGTGCAGCGCGCGGACCGGATTGCCATTCTCGAGAACGGCGTCGTCATCGAATCGGGCAGACGCACGGCGCTTGCGGCCGATCCGAAGTCGCGGTTCAGCGCGATGCTGGCGACAGGGCTTGAGGAGGTGCTCGCATGACGACGTTTCAATTCTTGATGCGGCTGATTACGTTCCGGCCGCTGCTCTATGCCGTGAATGCCTTGTCATGGACCATTATTTATTTGATTCCGATCGTACCCGGACTGATCACGCAGCAGTTCTTCGACTCGCTGACGGGCGAGGATACGCTGAAGGTCGGCACTTGGGGCATTATCGCGCTGCTGCTGGCGGCGTCGCTGGCGCGCGTGGCCATGATTTACGTCGGCTGCATTACAGACGTGCAATTCCGGTTCCGCGTGGCCATGATCCTGCGCCGCAATCTGCTCGGACATGTGCTGAAGCAGCCCGGCGCGCGGGCGATCCCGGTCTCGCCGGGGGAGGCGATCAGCTATTTCCGCGACGATGTCGACCAGACGGAGGAAGCCGTAAGCTGGTCCGTGGACGTATTCGGCTTGGCTTGCTTCGCCGCGGTGTCGAGCTATATCCTGCTGAAGATCGACGTGCAGATGACGCTGCTCGTATTCGTGCCGCTCATTCTCGTCGTAACGGTGGCGCAGCTGGCTACGTCGCGGCTGCAGAAGTACCGGGCGGCCAGCCGGGAATCGACGGCTCGCGTAACGGGCGCGATCAGCGAAATGTTCAGCAATGTGCAGGCCATACAAGTGGCGGGCGCGGAGGATCGCGTCATTGCGCGGTTCCGGAGCTTTAACGACGACCGACGCAAAACGATGCTGAAAGACAAGCTGCTCGGCGAAACGCTGGACGCCGTTTTCACAAACTCCGTGAACCTCGGAATCGGCCTTATTCTGCTGCTGGCCGGGACCAAGATGCGCGGCGGCGAATTCACGGTCGGGGATTTCTCGTTGTTCGTGTACTACTTGACGTTCGTAACGCAGGTCATTTCGAACGTGGGCAAGTTCATGACGTATTTCAAGCAAATGAACGTTGCGATGAAACGGATGCTGGAGCTGCTCCAAGGCGCGTCCGCCAAGGTATTGGTCATGAAGGACGCACTGCCGCTCCGTAAGGGCAGCGACGCTGCAGTCAAGCAGGAGAAAGGCGCGAACGTTCGCGAGCCGCTGCATACGTTGGAGGTAACGGGCTTGTCTTACCGGTTCCCTGACACCGGCCGGGGGATCGAGGACATCCGCCTGCAGCTGAGGGGCGGATCGTTCACTGTCGTCACCGGCGCTATCGGCTCCGGCAAAACGACGCTCGTGCGGACGCTGCTCGGGCTGCTGCCGAAGGACGAAGGCACGATTGCGTGGAACGGGAAGCCGGTCGAAGACCCTGGCACGTTCTTCACGCCGGTCCACAGCGCGTATTCCGCGCAAATCCCGCGATTGTATAGCGATACGCTGCGCAATAATATATTGCTCGGCCATCATGAGGGGGGAGGCGCGCTTGATCGCGCGGTCCACGATTCCGTTATGGAGTACGACATCGCTCATCTGCATCAAGGACTCGAGACGGTCGTGGGCCCGCGGGGCGTCAAGCTGTCCGGCGGCCAGATGCAGCGCGCCGCCGCGGCACGCATGCTCGTGCGGGAGGCAGAACTGTACGTGTTCGACGACGTATCGAGCGCCCTCGACGTGGAGACGGAGCAGAAGATGTGGGAGCGGCTCTTCGAAGGCCGCGGGAACGCTACTTGTCTCGTCGTCTCCCACCGCCGCGCCGCGCTGGCGCATGCCGATCATATTATCGTCATGAAGGACGGCCGGATCGAAAACGAGGGCACGGTCGATGAGCTGCTTGCCTCGAGCGAAACGTTCCGGGAGTTATGGTATGGAGAGTCTGCGTCCCAATAGTAGGTGCAGCGTGCAGGCTCTGTCTTATCAGAAGATGATTATTCACTGATTCAGCGAGGCTACCGCTTTATCGTGGCGCGGTCACGGACTGGGCTTGGCCATCGCCAAATCGATCGCGGAGCAGCACAAAGGGCGGATTACCGCACGAAGCGTCCCGAACGTAACGACGGCGTTCGCGGTCCAGTTGCCGTTCGCAGGCAAGTAATCCCGCAAGGGGATAGCTGAAAGCACGTGAATGACTGAACGTGAAAGGCGAAAGGGGCCATCCTATGCAGGATGGCCCCTTTCTGATAATTGCCGTTTCACCTTGAATTCTGAGCAGGTATTACGCGGTAACACCTTTTTGGCGGTAACACTTACACGATCGTATTGCTGATTACCTTCAGGAAACCGTTTTTGTCGGCTGTCACCATTAACTGATCGATGGCTTGTCTAGCAGAATCGCTGAATGAATACCATTGAGCCCCCGTAACGTCATAGAGCAGCACGGTCCGGACGCTTTTCCCGGCGTCGTCCGTAGTAGGCTGAAGAAGCGTATATATTTCGTAGCTCTTCACGCTCTTGCCGTTCTTGTCCAGAAAATCATACTGAGCGGTTTTTAAATACGATCCGGGTATGTCATAGTTAGGGCTCCACGAATAGTTCGCAGGTGCGTCGACCTTGGCGCCCTTGTTCGTTTCAAAACTCGTATAGATGGCTTCGTTGTAGGCATTTCCATTGACCTGCTGTACGATGCCGCCCATAGTCATATGGTATTCTTGCTGCAATGCATTTACTTGTACGCCGTTGATGACCAATGGCGCGCTTTCGACGGTTACGGTGGAGTTGCTGTAATTGACCGTGCAGCCGAACGTCTCGGCAATAAAGCGGAGCGGAACGATGATACGATTATCGACGACATATGGTTTGACATCAAGCTGGACGGCAGTACCGTTCTTCACGGCAGTCGTGCTGTTCGGCTTTAAAATTACTTTCATATTGTTTTTCGTCAGCGTAACTTCCGTTTTCGTCCACGCGACCTTAGCGCCCAAATTCTCGCTGATCACTCGCAAAGGCACCATCGTACGATTGTCCTTCACTTCTGGCTTCACGTCGGAAGCGACGGCTGTACCGTTAATTTCGATCGAATTGTTGGTTGCTGCATAGGCAGTGGACGAAGCAAGAACGGTGCATGCAAGAATAAAACTTGGGATAACCTTTTTCATTGACATTCAATCCTTTTCTAATTGGTTGGGGCGAGTGAAACCCTTGTTGCAAAAGACTTCGGCAAGTGACAGACAACCAATAGACGATGAATGTTCCATTAAGGTTTCTAAGAATTTCCTCAGCATTTGTCGATTCATCACTGTCGGGCGGCCAATGATAGAGCAGGAAGCGTTCCACACAAGCACCAAAAAGGCCGCAAGCGGACAACTCGCTCGCAGCCTGACAGAGCGGCGCGGGGAATAAAAACAAGCCGCTTCAACGTCATCCAGGATGACATCGAAGCGGCTTGGCTATGCTCATCGCAGAATCGCGATCGAGCTTTCATGCAAGGATGATCGATTAAGCTTTATTGGAAGAACCGAATTCGCGGATCTTGCCGATAACTGTCGCTTTGATCGCATCGCGGCCCGGCGTAAGGAATTTACGCGGATCGTATACTTCAGCGTCAGCGGCCAGAGCGGCGCGAGCAGCTTTAGTGAACGCGATTTGGTTCTCGGTGTTCACGTTGATTTTAGCCGTGCCGAGCGAAACGGATTTCTTGATTTGCTCGGTAGGGATACCAGTACCGCCATGCAGTACGAGCGGAAGGTTGATCGTTTTGCAGATCTCTTCCATTTCTTTGAAGCCCAGTTTCGGTTCGCCTTTGTAAGGACCGTGTACGGAGCCAAGGGCTGGAGCGAGGCAGTCGATGCCAGTGCGTTCAACCAGCTCTTTGCACTCTTTCGGATCTGCGTAGATAACGCCGTCTGCAACGACATCGTCTTCTTGGCCGCCGACAGTACCCAACTCGGCTTCTACGGAAACGCCGCGCTCATGCGCGTATGCGACGACTTCGCTCGTAATGCGGACGTTCTCTTCGAACGGACCGTGCGATGCGTCGATCATAACGGACGTGAAGCCCGCGTCGATAGCTTGTTTACACTTGTCCACGCTGGAACCGTGGTCCAGATGGATCGCAACTGGAACAGTGACCTTCATCTCTTCGATGAGGGATTTGACGATAGCTGTAACGACCTTGAAGCCGCCCATGTAACGAGCCGCGCCTTCGGATACGCCCAGGATAACCGGAGATTGCTCTTCTTGAGCCGCCGCGAGAATCGCTTGCGTCCACTCCAGGTTGTTGATGTTGAATTGGCCTACTGCATAACCTTCTTTAAGACCTTTGTTAAGCATGTCTTTCATTGATACCAATGCCATGATTAATTCCTCCTACATCTTATCAATATGGTTCTCTATAGCAAAACAGCGTACTACCGATCGTTGGTCCGATCCGGAGCGCGTCCGGCCCCGTCAACGGAGCGGAACAAGCCCGTTCAGGAGCCCTACATGTTATCATCTCGCATTTGGCGAAATTCGTCAACTATTGCGAACCCCGGGACCCCGTTCGTCATGAACCGCCGCAGCGGGTCGCCGCCTATGACTACTGAAATTCAGAAGTTGGAAAGCACCCGGCCAGGTGCCGCTCCCTGTTTATGATGTCACTCCGTCCGGCATAGCATTCCCAATTCGTCCAGCCCTTACGGACGTCACAGTTTGTCGACCGTGCCCGCATGTCATTTCTATATATTTTTATAGCCATTTAATCGGCCTTCATTAAAGCTCATCCTTCAGGCCTTTCTTCATTGATAGGCATCGCAACCATGACGAAGCCCTTGCATATGCAAAAGGCTGCAAGCCGACAATCCGCTTGCAGCCTTCTCCTCGCGATTCCAAGCTTAGTTCGACCACCAGCGCTTCAACTGCTTCCACCAGGTCTTCGACTGCGCGGCTTGCGCGTCGCTGTCGCCGTTAGCGGATGCGGCCGTGTCGCCATGCGCGCCGCACACTTCTACCGGCTGCGTGCCGCTGACGAACGATTCCAGCCGCCGGTTCGGGCAGGATTTGCCGGCCAGCTTGCCGCTCTCGGGATCGACGTAGACGGAGACGACGCCGTCCGGCAGCGGGAAGATTTTCGGCGGCACCGCAGACAGCGCCTTCTCCGTATAGGAAGCGAAGATCGGCGCTGCGCGATGCGCTTCGACGGGCGTCAGCTTGCGTCCCTTGTCGTAGCCGACCCAGACCGCCGTCGCCAGCTCGGGCGTGTAGCCCACGAGCCAGGCATCGGTCGCCGTCGTGCCGGTCTTGCCGGCTACAGGCCGTTTGATCGTCGCCGATACGCGGTTGCCGGTGCCGCCTGTTTCGAATACGCTCTCCATTAAGCTTGTCAGTACATAGGCATGAGCGGCGTCGACGACCGTAGTCTGTGCCTGCTTGGCCTCGTAGAGAACTTCGCCTTTGCTGTCTTCGATGCGCAGAATCGCCGTCGGCTCGATCCGAACCCCGGCGTTCGCGAACGTGCCGAAGGCGGATGCCATCTCGAACGGGCTGACGGGGAAGGTGCCGAGCGCGAGCGACGGCACCGGCTGCATCGGACTGTCGATGCCGAGCTTCCGCGCCATGTCGATGACGTTCTCGGGTCCGACCTTCATAATGGAATTGACCGCATAGATATTGTCGGAAGAAGCGATCGCCTGCCGCATGTCGATGAGGCCGTTCACGTAGTTGTTGTTGTAATTGCTCGGCGCGTACGTTTGGCGGCCGTCGTCGTAGGTGAAGACGGTCGGCGCGCTCTTGAACTGGGAAACCGGCGACAGCGACCCTTGCTGCAGCGCCGTCAAATACAGAATCGGCTTGAACGATGATCCCGGCTGCCGCGTCGTCGCGAATACGCGGTTATATTGGTTCTTTTTGTAATCGCGGCCGCCGACCATGGCCTTGATGTAGCCGGTGCGCGGATCGATGGAGATGAGCGCGGCCTGCTGCTCGGAATCTTCCGGGATGCCGGCGGCGACGGCTTCTTCGGCCGCGCGCTGCGCTTCGGGATCCAGCGTCGTATAGATGCGGATGCCGCCTTCGCTCAGCAGCCGTTCGTCGATGCCGAGCTTATCGACCGCGAGATAGCGGACGTAATCGCGGAAGTACGGCGCGAGGCCCGTCTGCTTGCTCGTGCCGAGCGGAACGAAATTCAACATCTCCGCGCCGGCCGCCTTCGCGTCGGACAGCTGGATGATGCCTTGGTCGGCCATCGTTTGCAGAATCGTGCGCTGCCGGTCTTTGGCGTTTTTCATATCCATATAGGGCGAGTAGTATTTGGGCCCTTTCGGTATGCCTGCCAGCATGGCGCTCTCCGCAAGCGTCAGCTCGGAAGCGTGCTTGCCGTAATAGAGCTCGGATGCCGCTTCCGCCCCGTACGCGCCGTGGCCGTAATAGATTTGATTCAAATACATGTCCAGAATCTCGTCCTTGGAATAGTGCATCTCCAGCTGGATCGTGTACATGGCCTCTTTCAGTTTCCGCGACCATGTCCGCTCGTGCGTGAGATACAGGTTTCGCGCAAGCTGCTGGGTTAACGTGCTGGCCCCTTGCTGCCGCGAGAAATGCTCCAGGTTGACGAGCGCAGCGCGGGCCATCCCTTTCATATCGAAGCCGAGGTGGCTAAAGAAGCGCTGATCCTCGATCGCGAGCGTCGCCTCGACGAGATAGGGCGATATCTCCTTCAACGGCACGGACTGCCGGTTCTCCCCGGCGTGAAACGTATCCATGACATGGCCTTGCGCATCGAGCATTTGCGACGTTTGACTGATGGAGGAAGCAGGCAGCGCCTGCACCCGCAAATAATATAAGAAGCCGAACGCCGCCATGAACAGAACGAGCAGCATGCCGGCCATGTAGATCAGCCCTTTGCGCAGCCTGCGAAGCAGCGGCATCCACCGCTCGGCCCGAATGGCGAGAGGCAGCCGGCGCTTTCCGCCGCCGCCCTGCCTGAAACGATACCAGCTCATACCTGATGCCTCCTTGTGGTTTGCCACAGCTATCCAATTAGTATGGAAAACATTGGGGCATGCTATTCAGGCAAGGCGTTACAGGGTATGAAATTTTTGTGTAGCATGGGCAGAAGGTTGCTTTTTCCCCTCGTTAACTTATAATACAGATTGAAACATTTGACCTTATGAATCAATGAAAGCCATACATACAAGAAAGCAGGGATTAACCGATGGAATTGTGGTACACGGAGAAGCAAACCCCAAGTTACGGCATCACGGCTAAAATCAAAGAAACGTACGTAAGCGAGCAAACGGATTTCCAAAAGCTCGATATGATCGAAACCGAAGAATTCGGCACGATGCTCGTATTGGACGGCATGGTTATGACGACCGACAAGGACGAATTCGTTTATCATGAAATGGTGGCGCACCCTGTGCTCTACACGCATCCGAACCCGAAGAAAGTGCTCGTCGTGGGCGGCGGCGACGGCGGCGTTATCCGTGAAATCCTGAAACACCCAAGCGTGGAGAAAGCGGTTCTTGTCGACATCGACGGCAAGGTTATCGAATATTCCAAGAAATATTTGCCGAACATCGCTTGCGGTCTGGACGATCCGCGCGTCGAAGTCATCGTGAACGACGGCTTCATGCACATTCATGACCACAAGAACGAATACGACGTCGTGATGGTCGATTCCACGGAACCGGTCGGCCCTGCGGTCAACCTGTTCACGCGCGGCTTCTACCAAGGCATCTACGACTCCCTGAAAGAAGACGGCATCTTCGTCGCTCAAACGGATAACCCTTGGTTCACGCCCGACCTGATCTCGAGCGTTAACCGCGACGTGAAAGAAGTATTCCCGATCGTGCGCGTGTTCTGGGCGAACGTACCGACGTATCCGAGCGGCCTGTGGACGTTCACGATGGGCAGCAAGAAGTACGATCCGCTTGAAGTCGACGAGTCCAGCATTCCTGAAATCGACACCAAATACTACTCTCCGCGTCTGCACAAAGCGGCATTTGTTTTGCCGAAATTTGTGGAAGACCTCGTGAAGTAAGCGCAAGAGAGGAACCAGCCGACCATGAAACTCGATCAAAAATATTCCGGCAACGTGTTTATTCTAAGCTCCGAAAACTATCAAACGTCCAAAGCGGTCATCTACGGCATGCCGATGGACTTTACCGTATCGTTCCGCCCGGGCTCGCGCTTCGGCCCGCCGCGTATCCGCGAGGTGTCCATCGGCCTGGAAGAATACAGCCCGTACCTGGACCGCAGCCTGGAAGACATCGAATACTTCGACGCCGGCGACCTGCTGCTGCCGTTCGGCAACGCGGCGCGCTCGCTCGATATTATCGGTGAATTCGTAGCCGGCGTGCTGGAAGACGGCAAAATGCCGGTCGGTCTCGGCGGCGAGCATCTGTGCTCCTGGCCGATTTTCCAAGAAGTGTACAAGAAGTACCCGGATATGGCGATCATCCACTTCGACGCCCATGCCGACCTGCGCGAGTCGTACGAAGGCGAACCGCTTTCGCACTCCACGCCGCTTCGCAAAGCGGCTAACCTGATCGGCGGCAAGAACGTGTACCAATTCGGCATCCGTTCCGGCTCGCGCGAAGAGTGGCAGTTTGCCCGCGAGAACATCAATTTCTTCCCGTTCGAGGTGCTGGAGCCTTTGAAAAAAGTGCTGCCTGAACTGGCTGGCCGTCCTGTCTATCTGACGATCGACATCGACGTGCTGGATCCGTCCGCTGCACCGGGCACGGGTACGGCGGAAGCCGGCGGCATCACGTCGAAGGAATTGATCGACGCGGTTCACGCGATCGCGCGCTCCGGCGTGAATGTGATCGGCTGCGACCTCGTGGAGGTTGCGCCGGCGTACGACCCGACCGAACAAACGCAGATCGTCGCGGCGAAAGTCATCCGCGAGATGCTGCTTGGATTCATTAAGTAACGCTGCGCCAACCGCATATGGTAACATAACCAAGATCTCCCAAGAGAAGCTGTCGCCGACAGCTCTCGCGGGAGCTTTTTTTTGCGCCTTTTTGCGGCTGCCACGGCGAATGCCGCAGCTTCCTCTGCTCTTGCGGCGGGCTTACGGTGCCCTGATCAATGCCGGATCGCCGGATGCCGCTCCATTATTAAAACGGTTTAATGGGTCCATTCTCCCGCAAAACGGGACAATATTACCGTTTTCCATCCAAAATCTGCGGAAATTCGTGCAATTTTCCCGGGTTTACAATATCTCTGCAACGGTTTTAAACGTATTTTACAAAACCGGTTTAATGTTGTTCTTGGGTCGGACAAGCCGATCGTTCATGCAGCGCTCATCCGTTATTCCAACTCGCATAGGAAAGAGAGGCTAGGATGTCTTGGCTACCATCGACGACGTCGCGAAAGCATCCGGCGTATCCAAGGGCACGGTATCGAGCGTGTTCAGCAAGAAGCGGCCCATCAGCAAGGAAGTTAGCGAGCGCGTGCTCGCCGCGGCCGAAGCGTTGAATTACAAGCCGAATTATTGGGCGCGAAGCCTGGCCAACCGATCCACGCACATTATCGGTTTGAACATTCGGGGCGAATCTTTTAAATTCGGCCAGTTTCATCTCTCGCTGCTCAACGGCGTGCTGCGCGTCTGCTACGAGCATGGCTATCGTCTGCTCGTTAACACGCTGTCGCCCGCCTATCTGAATCAAGTCGAAAATATCGCATCGGATCCCGTGGACGGGGAAATCCTGCTCGATCCCGTGGAGGACGACGCCCGAATCGCGGACCGGCTTCGCAGCGGACTGCCCATCGTGGTCATCGGCCGCCCGCCGGCGAAGTACGAAGCGCAGGTAAGCTACGTCGACAACGACAATGTCGGCATGGCTGCCCGAGTGACCCGCTATCTGCTGGAGCTCGGACATACGGAGATTTTGTTCCTGAACGCCATGGCCGGAACGACCGTATCGGATGACCGGGGGAACGGCTACCTGGCCGCGTTCAAGCGAGCCGGCCGCGTGTCGAAGCCGGAGCTGATGCTGAATAAGCCGCCGGAAGACACGCCGTCGCACGGCTTCGGCTACCATGCCGCGCTCGCGAAGCTGACGGCCTTGCCGGCCATTACGGCGATCATCGTAGACACCGACATGATGGCGCTCGGCGTCTACAAGGCGGCGGAGCAGCTGGGCCTGCGCATTCCGGAGCAGCTGTCGGTCATCGCGTTCAGCGACAACTCCGTCCTATCGGCGGAGTTCCATCCGCCGCTCACCGGCGTTCGGCTGTACGCCGACCGCCTCGGGACGGAGGCGCTGCAGCTGCTGCTGGAGCAGATGCAAGCCGAAGGCAAGAGCGCCAAGCGGGTGCTCGTGCCCGCGGAGCTCGTCGTTCGAGGTTCCTGCGCGTCGCCGATGTTTACGCATAAATAATGCAAGTTCCTGCGCGTCCATTCGTTCGTGCATGGGAACTGAGGTCCTGTCCCTAAGCCATTGCCGCCTAGCGCGGCACGCACGCCGGGTATACGCCGATCAAACGCTAACGCAAGTTCATATCAGGAGGGTATCTATTCATGAAAAAGCTGCTTTTGACGATGTCGACGGTTGCCGTCGCGGGAACGATGATTTTGACGGGCTGCGGTTCGGAGTCCAACGGGAACGATGCGGCGAATGCGCCAGCCAATTCGCAGACGGATAATGCGCCGGCCAATGCCGGAGGCGGCAATGCGGCTGACGCGGCGAACGCGCCAACCAATGCGCCGGCAGCGGAGATGAAGCTGCGCATCCTCGATGCCAACGTCGGCGGCAAGACGCCGGAAGAGAATACGAAGTTCGAAGCCGAAATCAAACGTTTGACCGGGATCGACGCCAAGATGGAGAAGCCCGCGAGCGATTACGACCAGAAGGTGCTGACGGCGCTCGGCTCCGGCGAGAAATACGACCTGATCGAGCTCAGCGATCTCGGCCAGCTGGCGACTTTCGTCGACCAAGGCGTCGTGACGGATCTGACCGATTTCGTCACGAAATCGAAGGTGCTGTCCGATCCGACCGTCGTGCCGACGAGCGAATGGGATCAATTGAAGGACAAGGACGGCAAAATCGTCGCCGTATTCAGCAAGTTCCAAGGCGGCACGATGCCGATCGTGCGCAAGGACTGGCTCGACAAGCTGGGTCTCCAAGAACCGAAGACGCTGGACGACTACTACAACGTGCTCAAAGCGTTCAAGGAGAAGGACCCGGACGGCGACGGCAAGAACGACACGTACGGTCTCAGCACGTCCGACCTCTATGATATCCAAGGGTTCATGAGCGCGGCAGGGTTGAAATACCGCTATGTCATGAAGGACGGCAAACGTACCATTCCGTATGCCAGCGAAGCTGCTATCCCGATGTATCAATGGTTCGCGAAGCTGGTGAAGGAAGGCATCATGGATCCGAACTTCGTCACGAACGACACCGGCAAAATGCGCAATCTGTTCCTTACCGATCGCGTCGGCATGGTCACGTACTGGGATGCGTGGGTCGGCATGTTCAACAACATGAAGCAGCAGGAAGATCCGAGCACGAAGTTCCAGGCAGAGGCGCTTGACGGCATCCCGGGCGCGGACGGCACGGTTATGCTTCGCCGCGGCGACCCTGACTTCTGGATCGTTCCGGTCAATGCCGAGCATCCGGACGCCGCGAAGAAGTTCCTGGAGTTCTGGCATACGGAGCCGGGCATTACGCTGGGCAGCCTGGGCATCGAGGGCGAGGATTACACCAAATCCGGCGACGCGTACACGCTGACGGATACCGGCAAAGATCATAGCAGCGACCACGGCGTGCCGTTCTGGTACAACGAGAACGTGAAGCCGCCGTTCGGCAAACTGCCTGGCGTACAAGCCGCGCAGGATATCGTCAAGCAGCATGCGACGCTCGAGCTGTCGCTGCCGGGCTGGGACGACGCGGAGAAGATCGTCAAGAACTACGCGCTCAAAGCGATGTCCGGCCAAATGGACGCGGCCGAAGCCGTTAAGAAGATGCACGACGAGCTGCTCGGCAAGAAGCTGATCGACGAGTAAGGCAAGTCACGCGCCGCCGACCGCCGCTCCCTGCATGGAAGCGGCGCGAAAGCGGGCCATGCACGGAAACCGCGAGCAGGGGGAGTCCAATCCCCTGCTTGTCCTCTTTTTAACTGCTTATTAGCGATCTTTACCATAGAAGGACGTGGAAAAAAGTCATGAAGGTGTTGAAGCGATACGGCGCGCTCTATGTCATGATGGTGCCGGTCATAGCGTATTTTCTCGTATTTGCCTACTATCCGCTCGTGAAGGGGCTGCAAACCAGCTTTCAGGACTACAGGCTGATGGGCGATCGGCCGTATGTCGGGTTCGCGAACTATAGCGCCGTCATGCACGACTCGATGTTCTGGGATGCGATGGTCAACACGCTCGTCATCGGCGGCGGCATTCTGCTGTTCACCTTTGCAGCGCCTCTTATTATCGCGCTCTCGCTGAACGAAGTGCTGCGAACCTGGTACAAGAAGCTGGCGCAGATGGTGCTGTACGTGCCTCATCTGCTCTCTTGGGTGGTCGTCGGCGGGATTTGGATTTTCATGCTGTCGCCGGACAGCGGGCTTGTCAATATGATTCTCGTCCATGTCTTCCATCGGGCGCCGTTCAATTTCCTGGCCGATTCCACGTGGGCGCGCTGGATCATGATTTGGCTCGCGACGTGGAAGGAGATGGGGTACACGTGCATTTTGTTCCTGGCGGGCATCGTGTCGATCAATCCGTCGCTGTACGAAGCGGCGCGCATCGACGGGGCGACGCGCTGGCAGCAGCTTATCCGCGTCACGCTACCGCAGCTCGGCAATACGATGAAGGTCGTCTTCCTGCTCAATACGCTCGGGATTTTGCGGATTTTCGATGAGGTGTTCGTCCTGCGCAACCCGACGATCGCTACGAAAGTCGACGTGCTGATGATGTACACGTTCCAGAAAGGCATTCTCGACATCAAGCTCGGACCCGCCTCGGCGGCCAGCTTCTTCGTCCTACTACTAACGCTTGCGTTGACGCTCGTCGTACGGCGAGTAACGCGATTTGATGAGGTGTAATGAAATGTCCGATCGATTCGAACGGCTGGGATGGAAAAGTAAAGCTTTCGATACGCTGAACGCCCTGTTCCTGTTTGCGCTCATGCTGACCATGATCATCCCGTTTATCAACGTGGTGGCCTTGTCCTTCTCTTCCGGCGTCGCCTCCATGCAGCCCGAAATCATCCTGTGGCCGAAAGCGTTCAGCGCCGAAGGGTACGCCATCGTATGGAAGAGTCTCGACATTTGGCGGCCGTTCATGAACAGTGCTATCGTGACCGTGATCGGCACCGCGCTTCACGTCCTGCTGTCCAGCCTTGCCGGGTACGTGTTCATCTACCCTCGTCTGCCAGGCCGGAGAATCATGCTGACCTTCGTGCTCATTACGATGATGGTGCCGCAGGAAGCGATCATGATTCCGTTGTACGTGGTGAACAAGGATTTGCATCTGATCAATACGCTCAGCGCGCTCGTCTTGTCCGGGCTGGTCTCGGGCTTTTCGATTTTGCTCATGCGCAGCTTCTTCTTGAACGTGCCCTACGAAATGGCGGAATCGGCGAAGATCGACGGCGCGGGGGAATTCCGGATTTTCCTGACGATGTATATGCGGCTTGCGGCTGCCGGGTTGGCGACGGTCGTCCTGTTCGAATTCGTCGGACGGTGGAATATGTTCACGGCGCCGGTCATGTTCATTAACGACTCGATGAAATATACGCTGCAGGTCGCGCTCAAGGCGATGATTATCGATACGAACAGCAACTCGGGCACGTATATGGTGACGACGAACGTGCGAATGGCGGGTATTATTATCAGCATTATTCCCCTTCTGGCCGTCTATCCGTTCGTGCAGAAATACTTCATGAAAGGCATCCTGCTTGGCGCAAGCAAGGAATAGGAGGACGAGAACGATGGAAGCGGGCATGCACGGCAAGGAGGCGGCCGTCGGTTCGGCAGCCGATGGCGTCGCCGAGGGAAGAACGGCTTCGGGCAAAACATGCGGCAAACGCAGGCTCGTGCTGCGGCGATGGATCGGGAAGGACGAGGAGCGCACGTATTTGGAGGTGCCCTTCCAGCTCGAAGGCGAGGTCGAGCGTATCGATGTCGCATACCGGTACGAACGCGGCGGAGTCGAAGAGACGGTTGTCGATATCGGCCTGCGCGCGCCGGAGCGCATCGTCGGCTGGAGCGGCGGCGACCGCGAAGCGTTCTTCGTCGGGCTGGAGAAGGCGACCCCCGGCTACCGCTGCGGACCGATTGCGCAGGGCGAATGGGCCGTGCTGCTCGGGGCGTACAAAATCCCCGCCGGCGGGGCGGAGGTCGTCGTCGAAGTGGAGCTGTCCTTGCGGAGAGGGCGCTGGATGAAGGGCGACCTTCATATGCACAGCGTGCACAGCGACGGACGGTACACGGTGGAGCAGGCCAAGGAATCCTGCCGGGAACGGGGGCTCGAATTCATGGCGCTCACCGACCACAATACATCCTCGCAAAATCTAGCGGCGCTCGCTCCCGACGAGCAGCTGCTGCTCGTTCCGGGCGTGGAACTGACGAGCTACTTCGGCCATGCCAACGCCTTCGGCGCGCCGGACGCGCTGCGGGATTTCCGTGTCGTGACGGCCGAGCAGGCGGACGGCGTGCTGATCGAAGCGCAGGCACGCGGCGCGTTCGTCTCGCTGAACCATCCGTTCTGCCCGGCTTGTCCGTGGGAGCTTGGCTTCGATGCGCCGTATGACGCGGTCGAAGTATGGAACGGCCCGTGGCGCGCGCTGAACGAACGCGCCGTTGCCTGGTGGCACGGGCAGCTGGCGCAAGGCCGGCGGCTCGTCGCGCTCGGCGGCAGCGACACGCACCGCGTCGACCGGTTCGTCAAGCACGGCCGGCCGACTGCCTCCGTTTGGACGGAGTCCGACACGGTGGCGGGCTTGCTGGACGGCATCCGGCGCGGCCGCGTCGTGCTGTCGTTCGATCCCGACGAGACGTGCATGAACCTCGTGTCGGGGGAGTACGGCGTCGGCGATATAATTCCGGCCGAAGAAGCGGTATCCGGCGTGCCGTTGAAGATAGACGTTTGCGGCGCGAAGGGCGATCGGATTTCGCTCTGGTCGGACCGCGGCATCGAAGCGGTCTGGGACATTGGCGGCGCGGATTCCGGCGAACGGCGGGAATGGGAGCGCTTCGCGGCGGAAGACGGCGAGTGGGCCGTTCAGCGGGAGATAGCCGCGATCCTCGCCATCGAAGCGGAGGCCGATGCCGCCGATGCCTGCGGCGGGCAAGGTCGCGCGGACGGAACGTCTGCGGCGGCAGCGGCAGCGGCTCCGGCGCCGCAAACGGCGGACGCGTCTAACGGGCGCGCCCGCATTTCGTTCCAAGGCGCGGCGAACCGGTTGTTTTACCGGCTGGAGGCGCGCCGCCATGCGGACGGATTGAACGTGTCCGTCATGACTTGCATGACGAACCCGATCTATATCGGCCGCGCCGAGGAACCGGGCGTTTAGGCATTCCCTGTGCGGCGTCGCGGTTCGGCCAAGGCGCAGGATCGCGCGCGTGCCTGCGTCGGGCCGGCTTAATGCGCGCAGACTGCATGCAGGGATGGATACCGCCTTCGGGCGGTTTTTTTATGCTGGCCGGCGTACCGGAGCCATGCTCTCGTCATAAAATAACAAAGCGCTATTTTTAGTTCGTTTTCAGCTGCGATTGTCCATAAAGCGGGCCGATCGGCGCTTGGAAGCTTTCTTTTTTGGTCATACTGGATACTAGTGTGAGACGATAGAGGGAGGCGCGAGAGCATGACCATTTTGCCGATTCATGAACGGCTTGCGGAACTGTGGACGATTCGCGGAGCCCGGCATCTGACAGGGGAAGAGCAGGCCGATTTCGAACACTGCCTCGCCGTCAATGCCATGCATGTCAGACAAATCGCCAATTTGCACAACTTGTCCCTGGCCGCATCGATGATCGGGGACGTCGATTGGCAGCATGAAATCTGCCTGAGGCTGGAGAAGTTGAGCGGACTTCCGCCGGGCTCGCCACAATTGTAGGCGCAGCGCAGACGAGGATCATCCGCTGCTTTGCGGGGGGACAAGCCAAGCGTGAGCAGGGCCTGTGCCATGCGCCACGGTGGTGACGACATACCCGATCGGTTGCCAAGGGACGTCTACTCCGGTTAAGCTCGGAGGTAGAGGAGGCGATCTACCGATGCGCGTACATTCATTCCCGCCGATGATCCACGAAGGGGCGGTGCTTCTCGTGCTTGGCAGCATGCCGGGCCAGGCATCGATTGCCGTGAACCAATATTACGGCAATCCGCGAAACCATATGTGGCGGGTGCTTTACGGGCTGTTCGGCCGGGAACCGGACGAGACCTACGAGGATCGGCTGGCGTTTGCGGCCTCGCACGGGATCGCCATGTGGGACGTTATCGCGTCCTGCGAGCGGGAGGGCAGTCTGGATGCCAATATCCGGGCTGAAGTTCCGAACGACCTGCCGGGCTTGCTCGCGGACTATCCGAGCGTAAGAGGTTTGATTTTCAACGGCGCGAAATCGCATGATACCTTCATGAAGTATTTCAAGGATCATCCCGTCATGGCGGGTCTGACGAAGATAAAGCTGCCGTCGACGAGCCCGATCCCGACGAAAACGATGCGCACGACCGCCGACCGGATCGAAGCGTGGCGCGTGCTGCTTCCGTACTTGAGATGACAATTGCCGCTTGCATTTTTGGCGAGGTCGCATATAATAGGACAAATAACAGCCACATACGATGAACGGGATAGTAGCTTGCAAGGCGCTGACAGCAGCGAGCCGGGATGGTGGAAGCCGGCGCAGCGGGGCAAGGGAATCGCACCCGGGAGTTGATTTACTGAATAAAGGCGCTGGTTCGCTGTCGGAGACGGAGAATGCGGCATTCGCCTTGCTAGGTCGATCCGGTCACCCCGTTATCGTGTTCGAGAGGCACGCGCTCGTATCCGTCGTTCGGCGGGGAGTGCAGCCAGAAGAGTGGTACCGCGGAAATCAACCTCCGTCTCTTTATTGAGACGGGGGTTTTCTTGTTCTCCGAAGCAATTCGCATTAGGCTTCGGAGATTACGCGGCAAGGGGTCCGTATCCGCGCGCAGGGCCCCATTTGAAAATCAGAATCCGCCTGCTATAGTGGGAGTATGAAGAGGACGGGGGGCGACAGCGATGAACGATAAGGCCAACGTGAGAATCACGCTGGAAAGCGATATCGACGGCGAAGAGCAGCACAATCTCATCGACGGCGAGTGGTACCGCAAGGGCAGTACGTTCTTCCTGCGGTATGCGGAGTCCGAGGACGGCAGCGAGGTGCGGACCATCGTCCGCTGGCGCGAAGGCGAGCTCAGCGTAACCCGGCGCGGTGCCGTGGAGTCGCAGCAGACGTTCGCAGCCGGCGTCCGCTATAACGGACAGTATGAATCGCGTCATGCGTCATTCCCGTTGGAGACGGAAACGAGCCTGCTGTGGGTTCAGTTCGGCGACTTGTCGAAAGCGGGACCGAGCGAGGAAGTGCTGCGGCCGAACTTGCCGCTGCTGCTGGAATGGCATTACAACCTGCTCGTTGGCGGCGAACAGATCGGAAGCTTCAAGATTCGCCTTCGTGCGGAAGAAGCGTAAGGCAGCGTGCCGACGATAGATTTAAGACTTACCATTAATAGGAGGACATGATTCGTTATGAAACTCAATGTTATTGAACAGCTGCACCAGCAAGTAAAGGACGCCATCGCCGACGCGGTCGTAGCCGCCGGCCTGGCGGCACGGGAGGAGCTTCCGGTTTTCGTGCTCGAAGTACCGAAGGAGAAGACGCACGGCGATCTCGCCACGAACGCCGCCATGCAGCTGACGAAGCTGGCGAAGAAGAACCCGCGTCAGATCGCGGAAGCGATCATTGCGCATTTGGATACGGCCAAGGCGTCCATCCAAAGCGCGGAGATCGCCGGCCCCGGTTTCATTAACTTCCGCATGGACCGCAGCTACCTGTATCCGGTCGTCGCCGAAACGATGGCGCAGGGCGCCGACTACGGCCGCATCGGCATCGGCGGCGGACAGCGCGTGCAAGTCGAGTTCGTCAGCGCCAATCCGACCGGCAGCCTGCACTTGGGCCATGCCCGCGGCGCGGCCGTAGGGGATGCGCTCTGCAATCTGCTCGATTATGCGGGCTATGACGTCACGCGCGAGTATTACATCAACGACGCCGGCAAGCAGGTGGCGAATTTGGCGCTTTCGATCGAAGCGCGCTACAAGCAGGCGCTCGGCCAAGACGCCGAGATGCCGGAAGACGGTTACCACGGCGAGGATATCGTCGGCTTCGCGAAGGAGCTGGCGGCAACGGAAGGCGACCGCCTGCTGTCGCTGTCCGATGAAGAGCGTTTCACCTTCTTCCGCGATTACGGTTTGGAGCGCGAGCTTGCGAAGATCAAGCGCGACCTGGGCGAATTCCGCGTAAACTTCGATGTGTGGTACAGCGAGACCTCGCTTTATCAGACAGGCCAAGTCGTGCAGGCGCTTGAGGCGCTTCGCGAACGCGGTCAAGTCTACGAAGAAGAAGGCGCAACGTGGCTGAACACGATGGCTTACGGCGACGACAAGAACCGCGTGCTCGTGAAAAATGACGGTTCGTACACGTATTTGACGCCGGACATCGCGTACCACCGCGACAAATACGGCCGCGGCTTCGACAAAATGATCAATATCTGGGGCGCTGACCACCACGGCTACATCCCGCGCGTGAAAGCGGCCATGGAAGCGCTCGGCAACGATCCGCAGAAGCTGGTCGTATTGATCGCCCAGATGGTCAGCCTGTTCCAGAACGGCGAGAAGGTCAAGATGTCCAAACGTACCGGCAAAGCGGTTACGATGGAAGACCTTACGGAAGAAGTCGGCACGGATGCGATCCGTTACTTCTTCACGATGCGCAGCATGGACTCCCATCTCGACTTCGACATGGATCTGGCTATTTCGACTTCGAACGAGAACCCGGTGTTCTACGTTCAGTACGCCCATGCGCGGATCTGCAGCATTTTCCGCCAGGCCGAGGAGCAGGGCATTGCCGTGCTGCCGCTTGACCAGGTGGACTTGAGCCAATTGACGACGGAGCATGAATTCGACCTGCTTCGCAAAATCGGCGAGCTGCCGCTTGAAATCGCGGAAGCGGCAGCGCAATACGCGCCGCACCGCCTGATCCGCTATGTATACGAGCTCGCGTCGCAGTTCCACAGCTACTACCGCGCGGACCGTGTCATCACCGAAGACGCTGCGCAGACGCAAGCGCGCTTCGCGCTGCTCGGCGCAACGCGCGTCGCCATCGCGAACGTGCTGAAGCTGGTCGGCGTTTCCGCGCCGGAGCGCATGTAAGCCAGCTCATAACCTTCCTGCACGCAAAACAAGGCCGGGAACCTACCGTTCCACGGCCTGCAGCATACGCATAACATCCAGCTCCCCGGTCAGCCGGGGGGCTTTTGTGCCTCTTAAGGGGAGCATCGACCGCTTTACGACCGCTTTAATGTCCGTCGGCGTCATGCCCGGGCGATAAGCCAGCAACAGTGCGATGGCGCCGCTGACATGGGAGGTCGCCATCGAGGTGCCGCTCATTTCGTTGTATTTGCCGCGCAGCCAGGAGGACAGGATTTTGTCGCCGGGCGCGTAGACGTCGATATACATGCCGCGGTTACTGAACGGGGCGATGCGCCGCAGCCGGTTGGTTGCGCCGACCGCGATCGTCTGCGGATAGCGGGCGGGATAGTCGATCGCTTTGCGCTTGCCGTCGTTGCCGGAGGAAGCGACGATGATGACCCCGGCGTTGAACGCGTTGTTGACGGCGGTCAACAGCGATTTGCTGCGCGTTTTCATGCCGAAGCTCATGTTGACGATATCCATGCCGCTGCGCACGCACCAATCGATGCCTAGCACGATGTCGGACACGAAGGCGCTGCCGTTGTGGTCGAACGCTTTGACCGGATGCACCGTGGCGCGCGGAGCGACGCCGATCATGCCGTGCACCTGGTTGGCGGCGGCAATCGTTCCGGCAATGTGCGTGCCATGGCCGTTATCGTCATGCGGCAGCGTGCCGCGGTTGAGCAGGTTGATTCCCCGTCCCAGCGACTGCTTCAAGTCGGGATGGCTGAAATCGACGCCGGTGTCGATGACGCCGACTTTGACCCGGTGTCCCGTCGTGGAGCTCCAGGCCAGCGGCGCTTTGATTTCCTGCACGCCCCACGGAATGCCTTTCTCGCGGGCGGCCGGTTTGTGCACGGTGGCGTGAACCGATACCTGGGGATCGTTCTCGATCCATATCCCATTGGCCGGAGCGGAGGCGAGCAGCTCGCTCGTCACGGGGAGAGAGAAGGCTTCTATGGAAGGCAAATGCCGAACGGCTTCCGAAGCATCGGGATCCGGCACGTCGAATTTCGACCATTCCAGCAGGAAGCGCTCATAATCGCCGTGCTGCCGAAAACGGACGATTCGCCGCTTGGCAGCGGGTGCGGTAAGTGACGTCGCGCTATGCAACAGGCGGAGAATTGCGGATCTGTCCAAATTTTGCTTCCCCTCCATGGCGAATCATGCTGCAGTATTGTATGAAGGAGGGTAACAAGCTGTATAAGCAACTTGCCTTTTTTCGCATAATTAGGCTGCAAACCGTGTCATTCGCCGCACGGGGACATAGTATAAACCAAGAGTCCTTTACGGACTCTTGTTACCGGAACCGGCAACTGCCGTCATCCGGAAGGATACAGTCGGAGCGAAGGGGCCATCCTTCGCTTTTTCTTTTTTTTACGGACCAAGCAAGCATCCGCATGGGCAGCGCTTTCTTGTTCGGAGCCAGTCGGGCGGAACCGGACCTGCCGCGAAAATACGGGGATCGTTCGGCCTTCCCGATCCTTGCCGCAAGGCATGCTTGCTTTTTGAGATAAAATAGGTTTTACTATAGTTTGATAATGGATTGCTTGTAATCGGCAGGCAATTTGACATGAGAGGAAGTGTCCGAAATGAGCAGCGAGATCGTCTTGAAAATCGATCCGGAACGCGTCAAGGAAATGCCGATGGTCGACCTGGCATTTGAATTGCTTAAAGCGGCTAATACGCCGTTTTACTATCGCGACATCATGATGGAAATTGCGAAAATCCGGGGCTTGTCCCAAGAACAAATCAACCAAGTGATTGCGCAAGTATATACAGAAATCAACATCGACGGACGGTTCGCCTGCGTCGGCAGCAACATGTGGGGACTGAAACGCTGGTACCCTGTCGAGCGCAACGAGGATCCGGTCGGCAATGCGAAGCGTTCGCGCATCATTAACGACGAAGATGACGACGATGACGTGTACACGGACGAAGAAGAGGATACTTACGCAGCCGAGGACGACGATTTCGATTCGTACGACGAGGATCAGGAAATCTTCGACGAAGCCGAGGAAGAGGCGGAAGTGGACGAAGAAGTGCTGATCGACGACGAGGAAGCCGAAGAAGAAGGCATCGAAGTCGACGGTGAGGCCGAAACGGACGAAGAGAGCGAAGACGGCGACTTCGACGACGAAGAAGACGAAGACGATAAATAAACCGTTTCTGCAACCGCCTGCCAGAGGTTCCCTTGGCGTCCAAGAAAGAATCGATTTCATCTGATTTTTCGCTTGGATTTCGCGGCATGAGACGCGCTTTGCCGGTCTTTGCGGCGCGAGCGTTTCACCTTGACAGGCGGTTTCACAGCGGGTAAACTATTGTTTGGGCTTCAAGTTCGGACATAAGGTATATGCCAAAAATTAGAAAGTGCCCCGTTTATACGGGTGTCACTTTTTTCTTTTTTATGGACCATTTTTCTTCGGGAATTGGGAGAACCTATATCATAACCATACAGGCGTGGAGGGTATCATCAGTGACTAAGTACATTTTCGTAACAGGCGGTGTTGTTTCGTCGCTTGGCAAAGGTATTACGGCAGCTTCACTTGGGCGGTTGCTCAAGAACCGCGGTCTTAAAGTGACCATTCAGAAATTTGATCCGTACATTAACGTCGACCCGGGAACGATGAGCCCGTACCAGCACGGCGAAGTGTTCGTAACGGACGACGGCGCGGAAACGGATTTGGATTTGGGTCACTACGAGCGTTTCATCGATATCAACCTGTCCAAGAATAGCAACGTCACGACGGGCAAGATTTATTCGACGGTCATCACCAAGGAACGCCGCGGCGAATACTTGGGCGGTACCGTGCAAGTCATCCCGCATATCACGAATGAAATCAAGGACCGCGTATTCCGCGCGGGCAAAGAAACCGGTTCGGACGTGGTCATCACCGAAATCGGCGGCACGGTCGGCGATATCGAGAGCCTTCCGTTCCTGGAAGCGATTCGTCAAATCAAGAGCGATATCGGACGCGAGAACGTCATGTACATTCACGTGACGCTTATTCCGTATATCAAAGCGGCAGGCGAAGTGAAGACGAAACCGACGCAGCACAGCGTAAAAGAGCTGAGAAGCATCGGCATCCAGCCGAACGTCATCGTATGCCGGACGGAATATCCGCTGGCCGAAGACATGAAGCGCAAAATCGCGCTCTTCTGCGATATCGACGAGAATGCCGTCGTGGAATGCCGCGACGCTTCCACGCTCTATGAAGTTCCTCTCAACCTGCGCGAAGAGGGCTTGGACGAGATCGTCGTCAACCATTTGAAACTGACGACGGACCAGCCTGATATGACGGAGTGGGAAGATCTTGTCCGCCGCGTGAAACAGCTTAGCCGCACGACGGAGATTGCCATCGTCGGTAAGTACGTTGCGCTGCACGATGCGTATCTCAGTATTGTCGAGTCGCTCAGCCATGCCGGCTTCGACGCCGATGCGGACGTGAAAGTCCGCTGGGTGAACGCGGAAGAGCTGACGGAGCATAACGTTGCGGATCGCCTTCAAGGCGTTCACGGAATCTTGGTGCCGGGCGGTTTCGGAGACCGCGGCATCGAAGGCAAGATCATCGCGATCCGCCATGCGCGCGAGAACAATGTGCCGTTCTTCGGTATCTGTCTCGGCATGCAAGTAGCGGTTATCGAGTATGCGCGCCACGTGACGGGTTTCAAGGATGCCAACAGCTCCGAGATTAATCCGCTTACGCCGTATCCGGTTATCGACTTGCTGCCTGAACAGAAGGATATCGAAGACATGGGCGGTACGATGCGTCTTGGTCTGTATCCGTGCAAATTGGCGCCGGGATCGCTTGCGGAGCGCGAATACAATGACGAGCTCGTTTACGAACGTCATCGTCACCGGTACGAATTCAATAATGAATTCCGCGAGAAAATCGTAAACTCGGGCTTGAAGATTACGGGTACTTCGCCTGACGGCCATCTGGTTGAAATCGTAGAGCTGCCGGAACATCCGTGGTTCCTTGCGGTTCAATTCCATCCGGAATTCACGTCGCGTCCGAATCGGCCGCAGTCGCTGTTCCGCGGGTTCGTTCGCGCCGCGCTTCAACTGGCAGAGAGCTAACATAAGAAGTTAGGACTAAATTTCCAACTTAAGCAGGAATATGGATGCTTGGACGCGAAATCAGTTAGCTGATATTCCAATCCAACCGTGGCGATCGATTGTCGTGCATTCCTAGGAGGGTTTCAAGTTGGAAAACAAGAAAGTCTTGATTGTCGATGATCAGAATGGCATTCGTATCTTGTTGATGGAAGTATTCGGCAGCGAAGGGTACGAGACATTTCAGGCGCCGAACGGCAAGCTAGCGCTGGAGATCGTTCGAAACGAGTCGCCGGATCTGGTTTTGCTTGATATGAAAATTCCCGGCATGGACGGACTTGAGATTCTGAAACACGTGAAAGCCATCAACAAGGAAATCAAAGTCATTATGATGACGGCTTACGGTGAGCTTGACATGATTAAAGAGGCGACCGATCACGGTGCGCTGATGCACTTCACGAAACCGTTCGACATTGACGAGATGCGGCTGGCAGTCAATATGCAGCTCCGCAGCGGCGAGTCCGGCGGATGGTACGCGGTGGGATCCTAACGACGGGGTCCCGCCTTTTTTTTATCCAAGCGCGCATAAATCGGGGATTCGGCCGATTGGCAAGACTTGTACCAAACGTATCACGAATGTGGTATAATGACCGGGTGTGATAACAGAAGCGTGATGCAAGATCGGTCATTTGCAAGTCTGCGCTTCTAAGCGAAGACTTCCCGCAAAATACCTGGTTTTTGCTTGTGCCGCTTTGCTGGCCGTCGTTCAAGAGAAGATCCGTTTGTTCAAATATAGCCGGAATGAAACGCTCTGCGCCGCCTCAAGGACGGCAATAGCCGTTTCGCCTTGGGCAGCAGCAACCAAGCTTAACTTCCGATAGTCAAGGGTATCGAACAGCCGCGTAATGCGTAATCGGACAGGCGCCCCATCCTTTCAAGATCGCTTTGAGAGGTGGAGCGCTTGCTTTATGGCATTATCGGCTGTTTGTTCCATTGCTCTCACCGGATGGGAGGAAAACGAAGACCAATGGAAAAATTGATGATTCGCGGCGGACGCCCGCTGCGCGGCACCGTGCAAATCAGCGGTGCGAAGAACAGCGCCGTTGCGCTTCTGCCCGCGTCGATATTAGCGGAGTCAACGGTAACGCTGGACAACCTGCCTCATCTGAGCGACGTGGCGGTATACAGCGAGATTTTGGAAGAGCTGGGCGGCGTTGTGGAATGGAGCGGCGACTCCATCGTCATTGACCCTTCGGCCATGGTATCGAAACCGATGCCGAACGGGAAAGTCAAACTGCTGCGCGCCTCGTACTACTTGATGGGCGCCATGCTTGGACGTTTTGGAGAAGCGACGATCGGTTTGCCGGGCGGTTGCAATTTTGAACCTCGTCCGATTGACCAGCATATCAAAGGTTTTGAAGCTTTGGGTGCGACAGTTACGAACGATCACGGGTCCATACGCATTGTGGCCAAAGAACTTCGCGGCGCTAAGATTTACCTTGATGTTGTCAGTGTTGGAGCGACCATTAATATCATGCTTGCGGCCTCGCGGGCCAAGGGCTTCACGATTATTGAAAACGCGGCGAAAGAGCCTGAAATCATAGATGTAGCTACGCTTCTTAACGCCATGGGCGCCAAAATCAAAGGGGCCGGAACGGAAACGATCCGAATTGAAGGCGTCGAGCAGATGCACGGCTGCCGCCACTCTATCATCCCTGACCGGATTCAAGCGGGAACGTACATGATTATGGCCGCGGCAACGCGCGGCGATATGTTGATCGACAATGTTATTCCGAAGCATATGGAAGCTATTACGGCCAAGCTCCAGGAGATGGGCGTCCATGTATATGAGATGGACGAATCCATTAGAATCGTAGGACAACCGTCATACGAAGCCATCGACGTGAAAGCCCTCGTATACCCCGGGTTTGCCACGGATTTGCAATCCCCGATGACCAGCCTGCTCACGCAGACGACAGGCGTAAGCATTTTGAGCGATTATGTGTACAGCAGCCGTTTTAAGCATGTCCCCGAGTTATCGCGCATGGGCGCGAACATTCGAGTAGAAGGCCGATCGGCCATTGTCGAAGGCTGCAAGCTGAATGCTGCGAAAGTCCGTGCCGCCGATCTGCGGGCCGGAGCCGCGCTCGTTGTAGCCGCGCTTACGGTCGATGACGGTGTAACGGAAATTACGGGCGTCGAATACATCGACCGCGGCTACGATAATTTAGTCGAGAACCTGCGCATGCTAGGCGCGGACGTTTGGCGCGAATAGCGCGTTTCTATTTTTCTAGCAATCGCCGAGTCGGTCCGAATAGAGCGGGCCGATTCCGGCAATGATGGAAGAAGCTTGCCTGTCTTTGAACATTGATAAGAAGTGGTGATATTATGTCTGAACTTCAGATCACGGATCTTGAAGTGATGAAGCTCACGGAGCTTTATAAGCTGGCCAAGCAGCACCAGATTCAGGGCTATGGCCAACTGAAGAAGAGAGAATTGATTTTTGCGATTTTACGCGCGCAAGCGGAACAAAGCGGCCTTATGTTTATGCAAGGCGTACTTGAGATTTTACCGGAAGGCTTCGGATTTCTGCGGCCGATCAACTATTTGCCGAGCACGGAGGATATTTACATTTCGGCCTCTCAGATTCGCAAGTTCGATCTCCGCACAGGTGATTTAGTATCCGGCAAGTGCCGGGCTCCCAAAGAGAATGAACGTTATTTTGGACTCCTTCAGGTTAATGCCGTCAACGGAGAAAGCCCCGAACATGCTGCAGAACGTCTTCATTTTCCAGCCCTGACTCCTCTCTATCCCGAGAAGAAACTCGTTCTCGAAACCGCCCAGCCCAGACTTTCAACGCGTATCATGGACTTGCTCGCCCCTGTCGGCTTAGGACAGCGCGGACTTATCGTTGCCCCGCCGAAAGCGGGTAAGACGCAGCTTATCAAGGAAATTGCTAATAGCATTTCAATTAACAATCCCGAGATCGATCTTTTCGTGCTGCTGATTGACGAGCGTCCGGAGGAAGTAACGGATATGTCGCGTTCGGTCAAAGGCGAAGTCGTCGCATCGACATTCGACGAATTGCCCGAGAATCATATTAAAGTGGCGGAATTGGTGCTGGAGCGCGCGCTGCGTCTGGTCGAGCACAAGAAAGACGTTGTCATTCTCCTGGACAGCATCACGCGGCTCGCGCGCGCATACAACTTGGTCGTGCCGGCATCGGGCCGAACGCTGAGCGGCGGTATCGATCCTGCGGCTTTCCATCGTCCGAAACGGTTCTTCGGTTCCGCGCGGAACGTGGAAGAAGGCGGCAGCTTGACGATTCTGGCGACGGCGCTTATCGAGACGGGTTCCCGTATGGATGACATCATTTATGAAGAGTTTAAAGGTACGGGCAATATGGAGCTGCATCTTGACCGGAAACTGGCGGATCGCCGTATTTTCCCTGCGCTGGATATCCGTCGTTCGGGTACCCGCCGCGAAGAGATGCTGCTGACCAAAGAACAGCTCGATAAAGTATGGGCAATTCGCAAGAACATGAACGATTCCATTGAATTTATCGACGGCTTCCTGAAGAAGCTGGCGGATACGAAGGATAATGAAGAGTTTCTGGCTTCGCTCGACACGTCGAACGTGACGCCGCCGGCACCGCCGAGAGGCAGACCAAGCTCGGGCAGCAGCTCGTCGGGCAGTTCAAACGGCGCGCCGCGTCGTCCGTCTCCGCGTTCCACGACAGTAACCTAGATTATAAAGAAAAGCAGTTTTTGTTTTGAGGAGGTGCATCATGAATCTCGTATATGCAGACGAACAAGGCAATTTGTTCGATCACCCCGATTGGATCGCTCTCGGCCGCAGCGGCGACATGGTCGTTGAGCTGATGGAAGACGAACTGATCCCGCTGCCTGATGGCGCGACTATGGTTGGCCTGCCGCATACGCGTCCCATCGGCATTCATGCCGCTTCGGGCGAAATGCGTCCGTTGCCGGGCAACTATCAAGCTGTAGGCGCATTGCTGCCGCAGGGCTTTACCCGATTGTGCATCCCCGGCTACATGAAGACGGATAAGGCACAGAAGCTCCCGCTGTTCGGCTATTCGGCCGTTGTATGGAAAGATGGAGGCTTCTACGTCGCCGCGCAGAAATGCGATGACCCGGAACGCTGGAATCCGCTGAATTGCGATCCGAAGGAACTGAACGTCGGCGTCGAGCGTCTGTTGGCCAAGTATCCGGAGAACCGGCTGTACCAGCATCTTTCGAATTGCGCGCTCGGCTATGAGTGCTTGACCGCGTCCAATACTTTCTTGCAGCGCTGGGAAGGAGCCGTCCCGGTATCGTTCTCTTGCAATGCCGGCTGTTATGGCTGTATTTCGGAACAACCGGACGACAGCGGATTTCCCGCGCCGCAGACACGGATGAACTTCAAGCCGACGGTGCAAGAGCTCGTCGACGTGATGATGGAGCATTTGAATGCACCGGATTCCATCATCAGCTTCGGGCAAGGCTGCGAGGGCGAACCGTCCACGCAGGCCAGAATTATCATCGGCGCCATGCGCGAAGTACGCAGCCGCACTTCGATGGGCTACATCAACATCAACACGAACGCGGGGCTGACCGATCATATCCGCGGTATCGTGGACGCCGGTCTGAACCTGATGCGCGTCAGCACCATCAGCGCGTTGGACGACCACTATAACGCCTACTACAAACCGCGCGGCTATACGCTTGCGAACGTAGAGAAGTCGCTTCGCTATGCGACGGACAAAGGCGTGTACACCTCGATCAACTATTTGATTTTCCCGGGCGTTACCGATCGGGAAGAGGAGATCGAAGCGATGCTCGGTTTCGTGAAGCGGACGGGACTGAAATTGATTCAGATGCGGAATCTGAACATCGATCCCGAGAGCTACCTGGAGCTGATTCCGAAGGCGCAAGGCGAAATCTATGGCATGAAGCAAATGCTTGAGATTTTCGCTGACGAGCTTCCGGATGTGGTCATCGGATCCTATACGCACGTTCCTCCGGCTCCATTGAAGCAGCCGCTGTAAGGACTATTTGGCAGCTCGGACATGCCTTCTAAGGCATTGCGTCACGACCCTTGCCATGCTATAATCGAAATTGTCTGTAACAGAACTCTGGGTCCGCCTGTTGATCCAGGGCAGAAAGAGGTGAACGAGATGAAACAAGGTATTCATCCGACATACCACGTCACGTCAGTAACTTGCGCTTGCGGCAACACTTTCGAGTCCGGTTCGATCAAACAGAACCTGCGCGTAGAGATTTGCTCCGCTTGTCACCCATTCTTCACGGGTAAGCAGAAGTTCCTGGATGCCGGCGGTCGCGTCGACAAATTCAAGAAGAAATACGGTATCTAAGCCTAATCGGCCTTCATTGCCGGAATTTAGCAGAATACAAGAACCTCCCTCAGCCATCCTATTGGTTAAAGGGAGGTTTTTTTATGTCAAGCCAACGTATTCTGCTGGGCACACTCGCGCTGGCGACAGCAATTTCGCTTGCTGGCTGCGGCAATAAGGACGAGACCAACAATTACAACACGAAGTCTTATGGACATGACGGATATATGGGCTTATCCAACAGCAATCCGCATTTGCCGAACCGCAATGGCCAGTTTCTGAATCAAGACACGGACGGCGACTTTGCGCAGACGAAATTGAAGCAGGTACCGGGGGTAGGCAAGGCGACAATCCTCTTCCAAGCACCCGACATGTACGTCACGATTACGCCGAAGAAAGGCTTCGACAGCGCACAGGTTAAGGAGAAAGCGACTTCCGTTCTGAAGTTCAACATGCCGCGCTATGACGTTCATGTCAAAATGTCGCGTTGACCATATAACGTTTCCATCGAATAGGCGGTTGCACTTTTGAGTTGAACCAGCTATACTTATCTCTACCGTGCTAGACGGGGAGGTAGCGGTGCCCTGTAACTCGCAATCCGCTGTAGCGAGGTTGAATTCCTATCGTAGGTTTTTGCAGTGTGGGGCTGGTGCCCTGGAACAGTGTTGACGGCCGGGTCCTCCGCAATGGACGCTTGTGAACGGGTCAGGTCCGGAAGGAAGCAGCCATAAGCAAGTTTGTTCATGTGCCGGAGGGGTGCTTGACCAGAGCTGGGAAGGGGCGTTCCGCTCATGTCGCTTAAATCGAGGATAGGTGCACGGTCCTGATTATAAGGACAACAACATCCGAATTGACTCTACGGAGTCATGCAGGGTGTTTTTTTTGTTTCTGGCAGGAAGTTGGACGCCTTTGCGAGAAAAAGTAGAATTGGAATGCCTACAGTGTTTGCAAAATCCGGTTCATGCGGCAGTTTTTTTGGCTGGCGGCATCGTGTATAATAGAAGGACGGCCTGTACGGGCCGGGGACGATCAACAGCCGAAAGGAACGGACTCGATGTCACATATAGCTTTATACCGTGCCTGGCGTCCGCAGACGTTCCAGGATATGGTCGGCCAACAGCATATTATTCAAACGCTGCAAAACGCGATCCGCGAGGACCGGGTTTCGCATGCGTACTTATTCAACGGCCCGCGCGGGACGGGGAAGACGACGACGGCCAAAGTGTTGGCCAAAGCGATCAACTGCGAACAGGGGCCATCGACGGAACCGTGTAACGTGTGCGATGCTTGCCGGGGAATTACGGCAGGCACGGTCATGGATGTCGTGGAGATCGATGCCGCATCCAACCGCGGGATTGATGAAATTCGGGATATACGGGATAAGGTCCGGTATGCCCCGTCGGAAGTCCGCTTTAAAGTGTATATTATAGATGAAGTCCATATGCTCACATCGGAGGCGTTTAACGCGCTTCTCAAGACGCTGGAAGAACCGCCGGCGCATGTTATATTTATATTGGCTACGACTGAACCGCATAAGCTTCCGGCCACGATCATCTCTCGCTGCCAGCGGTTTGACTTCCGTCAGGTGTCGCTGCCGGAGCAGACGGCGCGCCTGCGTCAAATCTGCGCCGAGGAAGGTATTTCGGCGGACGAGGACGCGCTGGCTTATGTCGCAAGGCTTTCGGACGGCGGGATGCGCGATGCCATTAGCCTGCTGGAACAGGTATCCGCTTACGGCGGCGAGCATATTACGCTCAATGATGCGGTAGAGGTAACGGGCGGGCTGGCCGCCGAGCAGTTCGAGCAGCTGGCCGAAGCGGTTCGCGACCGAAACGCCGGCGCGATCCTGCCGCTTGTCGAAGGTTTGATGCAGGCCGGCAAGAGTGCCGACAAATGCCTGGAGAATCTCGTTTATTACTTCCGGGATCTGCTGGTATTGAAGCTGGCCCCGCAAGGAAAAGCATCGACCGAACGGATTGTCGATCAGGATAAGTACAGAACCATGGCGGCCTCTTTCAGTTCAGAGCTGCTGTTCCGGATGATTGACGTGCTCAACCAATATCAGCTTGAAATTCGCCATGCCGCGCTGCCGCAAACGATTTTCGAAGTTGCGCTGATGAAGATTTGCACCTTGCAAGACGCTAGCGGCGGCCGCTCCCATGAAGGGGAGGCTTCATCCGATGCTTCCTCGCCAGGAGCATCCAGCGGCGAGGTTCAACGACTGCAGCAGCGGATCGATTCGCTGGAACGCAAGATCGAGCAAATGGTTCAGTCCGGCGTTCGTCCTGAAGGCGGCGCAGGCCAAGAGCAATCTGGCGGAGCCGGACGCGGAGGCGGCAAGGGCACGAACAACTTCGGCGCCAAGAGCGCTGCAGGCGGGCTGGGCGGTTCCATAGCCCGGGTGAAGCTGGATCCGTTCCTTGCAGCCGCGGAGAGCCAAGCGACGGGGCAGGTGCGCATGAAATGGGCGGATATTCTGCAACGCGTGAAAGGGCACAATATTTCCACGCATGCTTGGTTCGTGAACGGCGAGCCTGTCTCGGCGGCAGAGAACACCATTTTGGTCGCGTTCAAGAACTCGATTCACCGCGAGACGACCGAGAAACCGGCCAACCGCGAAGTGATCGAGCGCGTGTTGCAGGAAGTGTACAACCGTCCGGTGCGGCTCGCGACTGTCATGCTTAAAGAATGGCAGACCGCCGCCGAGAAGGGGCCGGCTCCTGCAGGCGAATTGACTTTATTGCAGGAAGACGAGCAGGGCGGTCCGCCGCCTGAACCGGAATGGGTCGAGGAAGCCGTCAAGCTCTTCGGCGAAGATCTTGTCGTTGTCGAAGATAACTAAGCCCGTTAATATGTAATGACGTAAACTAATCCAAGGAGTGAACCTACAATGAGCAACAACATGAACCAAATGATGAAGCAAGTGAAGAAGATGCAAGAGCAAATGCTGAAAGCGCAAGAAGAGCTGGGCACCAAGATTATTGAAGGCACTGCTGGCGGCGGCGTTGTAACCGTCATCGTTAACGGCCACAAAAACGTTCAAAGCATCTCGATTAAACCAGAAGCGGTTGATCCCGACGATATCGAAATGCTGCAGGATCTCGTCCTGACCGCCGTCAACGATGCATTGAACAAAGCAGACGAGCTGGCTAATAAAGACATGGGCAAATTCACGGGCGGCATGAAAATCCCGGGTCTATTCTAAAATCGTTTCATAAGTAGAGGAGACGCGCTTTGTACTATCCCGAACCGATAGCCAAACTTATTGATGCCTTCAGCCGATTGCCTGGCATTGGTCCGAAGACGGCGGCCAGATTGGCCTTTCATACCCTCAAGATGAA